>NZ_JBXAHW010000018.1:0-34529 GCF_058795495.1 Staphylococcus sp. GW823-FHT05F06
TAAAAAAGACAATTTCTATATTATTTCAATAGAAATTGTCTTTTTTTACTTATCCTGGGACTTTATGTCCCACACTCATTATTAAAATATAAACAATCGATGACAAAATTAATTTGAGTTGTTTACATATTTTAACTCTAGTCATCTTTGCTAAGGGAGACAACAAATTATGTCTCGTACCTTTTTATTGTTTTTTTATATCTATTACTTGATTAAAATTTTCCTTTTTTAAAGGCTAATCCTATGCCACCAAGTTTGTAAATCGCACGAGTATCAATAACTTTCTTCAAGAATGCTGCTTTTTTACCAGCGATATCTCTACCATATACAATTCCAACACCATCATTAGCACCTAATGAACATACAGTTCCACGGTTAACATATTGGAAATCTTGTGTTGATTCACCATTTAATAAACGTTTAATGTTGCTAGCAGTATGCTCACCTTGTTGCATAGCAATTTGAGCTGTTGTTGGTAATGGACGCTCTTCACCAGCTGGAATAAACGCTGAACAATCTCCTATAACAAAGATGTCATTATGACCTTCAATTGTTAAATCTTGTTTATTGATAATACGTCCACGTTTAACACCTTCAAATGATTCTTCCATTAAATGACTTCCACGCACTCCAGCAGTCCATACAGAAGTTCCGGCTTCTAATTGTTGTTTTTCTCCATTGACTTCAACAACGAAACCTTTTTCATTACAAGCGACAATAGGTGTTGCAATTTTGAATTCTACTCCACGGTCTTCTAAATATTTTACTGCATAACTAACTAAGTCGTCTGAGAACATCGGTAACATTTTAGGTGCTGCTTCAACACATGTTAACTTCACTTTACTTTGATCAACACCATATTTACTGCATAATTCAGGAATTCTATCAGTTAATTCACCTAGAAATTCAATTCCTGTAAATCCAGCTCCCCCAACTAAAATAGATAAATCTTTATCATCTTTTTCTTTAGAAGCAGCATAATTTGCGAACTTATCTTCAATGTGACGAGACAACTTACGAGAAGTTAAAACGTTCTCAATTTGGAAAGCATGTTCTTTCATACCATCAATACCAAATGTTTCGCTAACAAAACCTAGTGCAACAACTAAGATATCAAAGTCATAAACACCCTTATCAGTTTCTACACGTTTAGCATTACGATCAATTTTTGTTACCTCAGCAACAACAAAATTCACTTTATTTTTGTTGACAGTTTTCTCAACAGGATACAATAAATCTTCATAATTAATCGTACCGGCAGAAGCTTCATGCAACCAAGTTGATTCATAATGATATTCATTCTTATTAATTAAAGTAATTTCCGCTGCATCAGCAGAAAGTTCTTTTTGTAATTTAGTTACAGTTTGTAAACCAGCATAACCTGCACCTAATACGAGCACTTTCTTACGATCTTGAGCCATCTCTAATTCACCTAAGCTTTCATAATATTTTAACCAACCAACAATGTAGATAAAGGCTATAAACATATGACAAGCCAAATTGTCTCTTTCTTTATAGTCTTAGTCAACATTTAAAATTTTCAAGTCTTTTTTGGGTTTTGCTCTTCAGTTGTTCACATAAAAGACACTTTTAATCTAATTTTAATTCTATAGCTTTTACCCTATATTTTCAAGCTACAATAGGGATAGTTTGTGAAAAGTTTAATTTAATTTCGGATGGCAATATGAAATTAACATTGCTCTGGATTTCCAGCGACTTTAGCTGTTTTAAATGAACTTCCACAACCACATGAGGCAATAGCATTAGGATTGTTTATTTGAAATCCTCCACCCATAAGTGACTGTTTAAAATCAATTGTTGTTCCATTTAATACAGGAGCATCATTTCGGTCTACTAGAACTTTCAAACCATAGTATTCGAGAATTTCATCATTTTCACCAGGTTCTGCTTCGGCTGACATACCATAAGTTAATCCTGTGCATCCTCCACCATTTACTTTAATTTTTAAATAACCATCAGACATGTCGTTATTTTTTAACATGTCTCTAACTTCAAATGCTGCCGCTTCAGTTAAAATGACTGTTGGCATATAAAAAACCTCCCATAATTTTTTAATCTCTATAACAAATTCGTTATATCATTATCTTCGATATGTTGATATATGTTTTTTAATAAATCGTCTGGTGTGTTACCTTCAACAATATCACCATCTACAAGGGCATACAAGCTACTTGCGCATAGACCACAATTTTGTAGACAACCGTATTCAAGGACATCTATGTTAGGATCATTTTCTAATTTTTCAAATACAACATCACTACCTTTGGCCATATTTGAAATACAGAACTCCACTAACGGAAACATAAGTCACCTTCTTATCTTTATTAGTTTAAACATTATAACAAAGTATTCAATGTCCTGACTATCAGTCGGTATGACGATTTTAATTTTGTTTATCTTTTTAAATTTCATAATAATTAAATTGCATTCTACATTTGTTTGTAGTCATTTTGAAAAATAGATATAATAGTCATGCATACAAGTATTATAACTATCAGGGACTAGGAATCATCTTCATTTAGAGTATTCTAGTGATTTTTGAAAAGGGTTTCAATAAAACAATTATAACAAAGGGGTATTAATCAATGAAAAACTTAGTATTACTAGGCGGGGGCTATGGTAATATGCGAATTATGTCGCGCATTTTACCTCATTCAATTCCTGAGGGATATCACTTAACTTTAATCGACCGCATGCCATTCCACGGTTTAAAACCTGAATTTTATGCACTTGCAGCAGGAACTAAATCTGACAAAGAGGTGCGAATCCAATTTCCAGATAGCAGTCAAATTAATACGGTTTATGGGGAAATCAGTGATATAGATTTAGACGAACAAATGATAACAGTTGGAAATTCAAAAATAGATTATGACGAACTTATCATTGGTCTAGGGTGTGAGGATAAATATCATAATGTCCCTGGTGCTGAAGCATATACACATAGCATTCAAACATTATCTAAATCGCGTGAAACATACCATAGAATTAGCGAGTTACCTAAAGGGGCACGTGTAGGTATCGTTGGGGCAGGTTTAAGTGGCATTGAATTAGCGAGCGAACTACGTGAAAGTCGATCAGACTTGGAAATTTTATTATATGATAGAGGGCCTCGAATTTTAAGGAATTTTCCTGAGAAACTGAGTAAATACATATCTAATTGGTTTTCTAAACACAATGTTACTGTAGTGCCTAATTCAGTCATCGACAGAGTAGAACCCGGAAAAATTTATAATAATGGTAAACCAGAAAATATTGATTTAGTCGTTTGGACAGCAGGCATACAACCTGTTGAAATTGTGCGTAATCTTCCTATTGATATGAGTACCTCTGGACGTGTGATTATTAATCAGTACCATCAAGTCCCAACCTATAGAAATGTCTATGTCGTAGGTGACTGTGCTAATTTACCACATGCCCCCAGTGCTCAACTAGCAGAACTACAAGGCGAACAGATTGCTGAGGTTTTGAAGAAGCAATGGAATAACGAACCACTTCCAGATAAAATGCCTGAAATTAAAGTACAGGGCTTTTTAGGCTCTTTAGGTGACAAACAAGGTTTTGCTTATATCATGGATCGAACAGTTACCGGACGATTAGCCTCTATTCTAAAATCAGGTGTTCTGTGGCGCTATAAATATCATAATGGTTAATAAATAAAGAACCTAGGGCATTTACATTTCCCTAGGTTCTTAATTAATAATCACAAACTATGACAGCATTGAAATGTCCTTCTTCTCAATAAAAGATATAGCCTAAAAATGAAGATTTTCACTAAAAAATAACACAGACACTGTCAATTGAGGCACATCGTTAGTATGAATATTGCCCCCCTCTTTTAATCTTACATAGTAAAATATGATTTAATAAAACGGGTTATTTGTTTATATTGTATGTAACCATCTGCTACATATTCATCATTCATCGTAACTAATGGGTAAAACAATTCATCTTCATTAATTCTTTCTATAAATTGCATATCATGATCAGTTAAATTTTCAGTATCATTTCGTATGTCAATATATGTAAATTCAAAATGATGTTGAGGAAACTTTCTTAAAAGTAATGCTTGAAGCCATTGATAAGTATCTATAGATGTAGGTGCATTTACACAACTCGCACAAACGACTTCTGCTCCATATACGACAACACTAATTTTAGTCATTAAAATCCCCTATCTTGTTTTATAGATTTTTACTACTTTATCTATTATAATGTAATAATAATGATTATGAAATAATTGCTCTGAAAGGAGACATGTCACATGCCTACTGAGAATCCAACAATGTTTGATCAAGTAGCAGAAGTTATAGAACGTTTGCGTCCATTCTTATTACGAGATGGTGGCGATTGTACGCTTGTAGATGTTGAAGATGGTATTGTTAAGCTACAATTACATGGCGCTTGCGGAACATGTCCTAGTTCTACAATTACCTTAAAAGCTGGCATCGAGCGTGCACTTCATGAAGAAGTTCCAGGTGTAATAGAAGTAGAACAAGTATTCTAATACATCCCTATATAATTATTTATTAACCTAGGATAGATAGTGACGTCCTAGGTTTTTTAATTTGATAGAAATTAATAAATGAAGTCATAGCGCACTAATATTAACTCTATGATGCTAAATAAAACAATAAAATGCTTAGGATACAAAACATTGTTCCTAAGCATTTTATATACTGGCTATCAAAGAAGTAAACGAAAAATACATTACGTCGAGGTATTTCCTTTATAAATCTCGTTACACGGGATGAAATAACGAATTCTGTACCTAGCTCACTTAATTTTATTTCGGTTAATAATATTATTTGTTGCCTTGATGTTGATCATCTTGACGATCGTTGTGATGTTTGTGCGGTGGTTTATTTTTAGAATAATCGACTTCATGATTTTTAGGCGCATGACCATCCATATGTCTTGCAATTTGCTGGTCGACGTAAACCCAACCTTTCCATCCAATATGAACAGCATCACTAATTACGTACTTTTCATAGTCCTTGTTTGTCAAATCATAAATTTTCCCACCATTATCAACTACAGTTGAGTGAATCTTTTTATATACAGCTTCACGTCTATCTTTTTTGATACCTATATGATCATACCATCTTCCATTTGAAGGTATACTAACATATTGTACATCAGCTCCAGCAGCATGTAGCGTTTGCACTAATAATTTTAAATCTTGGAACTCGGGTGAGTTAATGTTGAACTCATAATCCCTTTTGATTTTACGCTTGTTTTGTTTTATCAATTTCCAATATGGATCTCTTATATCATATTTATTAGATTGAGTATTTGCTTTGCCTATATCGGCAGCTTTATGTTTCATCTCATCCCATGAAGCATCTTCTCTTGTTGCAGGTTTTACTTCTGCTAGAGGTGGCTTAGTGAATGAGAATAATGATTTAATAGCTTCAATCTTAGTTAATTGATTTTCTTTAAATGAAGAAATGTAGTTTCCAGAGACATCATTGGGATGTTTTGCTTGTTCTCTAAGGTATGACTTATTGTGTGCATGCGGAAACTGTAACAATCTTTGTGCATACCGTTTCTTCAAATTAGCTGGCATATCTTTTTGATTAAACATCTGATTGATTTGACTTTGTGACATACGAGCATCAAAGTTTTGATTTGTTAATCCATGATTCGTAAACCACTGTGGAGAAATAATAAATGTAAATTTCTTTCCTTTTAAATTGTCGTATTGCGCTGCAAGTTCAACTGCATTAATTAAATCTGTCGAACCTCCCGCACCAATAAGGAACGTTTCTTTACTAGCATTTTGTTTATTTAGCGCTATACCTGGATTAAAAGGATCATCCTTTTCCAGTTCACTTGAACCATAAATCGGGTAATACTTATTTGACTCGAATAATTTATTTTGAATGAGCGTGCCTTTTAAAACTTGATCAGTTAAAGAAATTCTATTATCAGCTAACGTCTTATTTGTCACAAGACCAGTAAACCAACTTGCTGGTAAAAATAAAAATATAATAAATATGACGCCACTGATTATAATGGGTAAGAATGGTTTCAGTTTCATCGTAACTCTTCTAAAGCTTCTACAATTTTATTAGGAGTTGCCCACTCATCTCTATCAAAGTCCATAATTGACACTTCAATATCCAATTTATTTTGAATTTCTAAAAGTAAACCTACAGTTTGAAATGAATCAATAATACCTTCTTCAAAGATTTCTACATCTGGGTTTTCCTTCACAATGTTGTTTTCAGCTACTTCTGCTAATAAATCTAATACTTGTTCTCTAAATTCCATAATTAATTACTCCTTTATTAAATAAATTTGCCTGAGAAAATTAAGAATCCGAAAGTTACAAAATGGAAGGTAATGATAATACTTATAGCTGTAGTGAAACCATTTTGCCAACGTGGTGGATGCTTTTTACGCCAACGCTCATAATAACCATAACCTATGAATAACGCTGCGTGGTATAATCCATATACAATGTAATATACTTCAAGACCATGCCATACTCCCATTATGAAAAAGTTTAAAAAGAACGCTACATTTGACATTGCAAATTGACTTTTTAATAACTTCTTACGTGACATGTAGAATAAAGATCTCATATAGATACAATCTCTAAACCAGAAAGATAAAGTCATATGCCATCTATTCCAGAAATCTTTAATATTTTTGGCTTTAAACGGTTGTTTAAAGTTAGGCGGTGTCTTAATACCATATAAATAACTCACTGCAATCGCGAATAAACTGTATCCAGCAAAATCAAAGAATAAATATAAGCTATAAGCGTACATATATAGCCACATATGAGTAAATCCATGCAGGTTAAGTTGTAAAGGATTAACAGCGTAAGTCTGAATCAAATACGCAATAATATATTTATATAAGAACCCTAACATAATCATATGAATTGCTTTGACAACAAGTTCTCTGTACTCTACACCGCTAAGTACTTTCTTATCATCTTTCACAAAACGTTTATATCTATCAATAGGTCCAGATGAAATGGTTGGGAAGAATGAAATGAATTGTATCAATTTCCCTACTTTGATTTCTTTAATAGAACCATCACGAATCTCCATAATTAATTGAACACTTTTGAAAGTGACGTATGAGATACCTAAAAATCCTACAAATTCAATTAATTTACTTTCATGGAAGTGAATTTGATGTCCACCTAACCATGAACTCTGTAATATTTTAACAATTGCTAGAGGGAGAATAGACAACACCATAATTGTTACAAATTTTGTAAAAGTATTCTTCTTTTGTCGTGATTGATAGTAGTACATAATGAGGGCAACCTGCCATATGACATAAATAATAAAACAAAAAAGTTGTGCACTTAGATATTTTTGCCCTAACAGATTATGTTTATCTGATGCGAATATAATGACAATCATGATTGCTGTACTTATACCATTGTAAATATAACTTCGCTTACCTAAGAATCCAAGTATTATCACAGGTATAAGAACGATAAATGCAATTAAGAAAAATGTAAATGTGCCATAAGGTATCATCCGTTTACAACCTCGGCAATTTTCTTACGATCTAATTTACCATTTGATGTGAGTGGTAGTTGTTCCATCCATTCGAACTTTCTAGGAATCATATATTCTGGTAAGCGTGATTTAAGTTCGTGTTTAATATGAGTTGTCATTGCTAAATTATCTTCTACAGGTTCAGTAGGTACTACTGCTCCTATTAAATGTATGACCTTTCCATTTTTATAAACCGGCACAACAACAGCCTCTCTTACATGTTTTGACTGGCGTAATTGTGTTTCAATTTCCTCTAATTCCATACGATAACCATTTAATTTAATTTGAAAATCAATACGTCCTTGAATAAACCACAATCCATCTTCAATTTTAGCTTTATCCCCAGTATGATATGTTCTGACACCGTCTTCAAAATTAAATACTGCAGTTGTCTTTTCTTCATTCTTTAAATAACCTAAACTGACGCTTTGCCCCTCAATGACAAGTTCTCCTTCTTCAGTAGCAAATAATTTTGTACCAGGTCTAGCCACACCAACTGGTAAAGGGTTATATTGATTTAAAATTTCTTCTGTGATTTGTATACTTGTGACTGCAACAGTAGCTTCAGTCGGTCCATATGTGTTATAAATCATTGAATTCGGAAATCTTTCAACTAAGGCTTTAGCTGTTTTATGTGGTAAGATTTCCCCACAGAAAAAGAATTGCTTTAAACTACTATATTGTTGTTCATTTAAATTAGGTAATAATAAACACATTTCTATAAAAGAAGGTGTAGAAACCCAAACATTCATTGGTGTTTGAACTAACATTTCGTTCAATAGTTTAGGTTTTTTAATCATATCTTTATCAACAAGATTTAAAGTACCACCTGATGTTAAACAAGGATAGATTGCCATTACTGATAAATCAAAAGAAAATGGCGCTTGATTTAACCATTCTTTACCAGTACCAGTTTTGTTTAAAGATACCATCCATTCTGCGAATTCATTTAAACTTGCATATTCAATTTGCACACCTTTAGGTTCTCCTGTAGATCCTGAGGTAAAAATTGTATATACTACATCGTTTTGCTTCATTTGACTATCAAAGACAATTGGATATTGGGAATCCTGAATATCGCTAACCTTAAGCACTTGTGCATTTGTCTGTTCTAAAGTCTCATCTGAAGTATTAAAAATGATTTCCGGTTGTACTTTATCAATAATCATATTCACACGTTCTTTGGGAACAGAAGTATCAATAGGAACATATCCACAACCGGATTTAATCGCTCCAATCATACCAACAATCATGTAAGGTGACATGTGACCATATAAAATCATTGGCTTTTTACTATCTTGTAATAGATGTGCTAGCTTACTTGATTCTTCATCAAGTTGTTTATATGTTAGCTCATCATTTGTATGTCTAACCGCAACTGCTTCAGGTTGTTCCTGAACGAAGTGGTTTAGAATATTAATTAAGTCTGCCATAACTACTCTCCCTCATTAGAATTCATTATAAATGAAGTTGTTTTGTGTATCACCACTACCATAAATTAAATATAGCGCTATAAAAATAGCTAAATATAACAAAGTGATTAAGTAAGGCTTCATTTTATCAAAATATTTGTTAGAAGGCTCTTTTCCTTTCATTTTTAAATAGCACCTCTCAAACTCTAACTATTATTAATCGTAAATCTTCTCAATGTTCTTATATTAAATCATGTACTATGAACCTTAATAATTGCTAATAGACATCAAACAATACAATATACATTTTATATTTTAATTTTACAATTCATTATATCTATGTTTCAAATATAATTCAATTCAAATTTTATGTCTTGCTTAGAATTGTATTTAAAATTTTACATATTCAAATCATATGTCAACAACTCAATTAGAAATGGTTCTCACTTTTAAGAACAACATTATTTTAATTCTAAAGCCATGATTAGACAATTACAGTGGATATAACAAAATTGTTAGTTTTATCAAATTAAAAAAATTCACGTTATCACATTCGATTGATGGAATATGACTAACGTGAATAAATTTTAAAAGTGTAAAGAGGTTACAGGGGTTATTGGTGCATCATTATTTAATACTGCTTTAATATTATCTATACAAAGTTGTACCATTCGATTTCTAGTGACTTGGGATGCACTTCCTATGTGAGGTAACACCACAGCGTTAGGTAATTTCAGTATTGGATGATTAGGTTGAATAGGTTCTTGACGCATAACATCTAAACCACAGGCTTGTATCTCATGATTTTTTAATGCTTCTAAAAGTGCTTCCTCATCTACAATTGCACCTCTTCCAATATTAATGAAGACAGCATCATTTTTCATTTTATTAAAAGCTCGAGCATCAAATTGATTCTCAGTTTCCTTGGTTAAAGGTGCTGTGCAAATAATAAAATCACTTTGTTCAAGTAAAGATTTAAACGTTACATATGTAGCATTTAAATCTCTTTCAGCATTTAAGTCACGTTTGCGATTGTGATATATTATCCGTGCATCAAACCCTTGTAAGCGACGTGCAAACGCTTTTCCTATATCACCCATTCCAAAAATACCAACAGTTGCACCGTATACATCTTTTCCTGATAATAAGTAGGGTCCCCAACTTTTCCACTTACCCTCTTGAATATATGATGTCGCTTCAATGATTCTACGTGCTACAGTAAGCATCAATGTAAACCCTAGTTCGGCAGTTGTCTCTGTCAGTACGTGAGGTGTATTGGTAACAACTACACCATGTTTCTTTGCTAATGAAATATCAATATTGTCAAAACCTACTGCCATATTAGCAATCACTTTAAGTTGTTGTGCCCTGAGAAATACTTCTTCATCAATATGCTCACTCAATGTGATCACACATGCTGTTGCATCTTCAACGTTAGCAAGAAATGATTCTCTAGACATAGGCGTTAAATCGTGTTCCCACATGACAAGTTGTCCTAGTTTTTTAAGTTGCTCTACGTAGTGTTGTGGAATTTGACGTGTTACGAGTATTTTATTCATATGCACACCTCTATTAATTTCAAAAACAGATAGATGATATTTTATTTTTCTAATTCTGCAATAGCTACATTTAAATCTTTAAATGAATACGTAGGCGGTATTTCTTTAGATTGAATATCTTCATACGTACTCACACCAGTTTGAACATGTATCGTATCAATACCTACGTTAATACCTGACATAATGTCTGTGTCATATAAATCACCAACCATTGCAACTTCTGATTTTTCTAATCCAAGTATATCTAAAGACTTAGACATTATAATTGGTTCAGGTTTACCAATAAACTCTGGCTGAATGCCAGTAGAGACACTGACCACACTCGTAATAGCACCATTACCAGGTAAAAAACCTCTCTCTTTAGGTATGGATACATCTGGATTTGTAGATATAAATTTAGCTCCATTACGTACAGCTAATGTTGCGATTGATAATTTTTCATATGTTACCTTTTCATCTAAACCAATAACTACATAATCAACATGTTCATCATTCTTTATTGAAAGTCCTGCATCAGTTAGTGCAGTTTTGAGTCCATGACCACCAATCATATATACAGTTGCATTTGGATGCTGTTCAGAGATATAATCCGCTGTTGCCAATGCTGAAGTTACAACTTCATCTGGTTTAGCATCAATATGCATCTCACGTAACTTCTCAGTAACTTGAACAGGTGTCTTTGTAGAATTATTAGTTACATATAGATGCGGGATATGATTATTATTTAAATAATCTATAAATTGTGCGGCACCGTCAATTTCATCTGTGCCTTTATACATTGTCCCATCTAAATCGATTAAGTATGCCTGATAATGTTTCACTAGTTATTCGCTCCTTTTCCAAATGCGGTAATTGGTACATTTTCATTTTCTAAAAATTGTCCTACTTCTTGAATAAATTGCTTATAGTATGGTAGTGCATCATCAAATAACGGCTCAATTTTATTCATATTTAAATCGATATAGTGATGTGCAAACTGTTTTCTAACATCAATAGTTCGATTGATATGTGATTGTGTTTCTTTTGAAATAACATTTTCCAATTCTAAAATATCTATTACATCTTTATAATTACCAGGATCTCTTAAAATAAACCCATCTATAATCATATTGCCAATATCTACAGAAGATTCAATTAACATTTGACCAATTCGTTCAAAAGCATATAGGTTCCTTTTATTATCATTGTAATCTTCAGTGAGCTTTTGTAAGTAAGTGATTTTCTGAGTTAGTTTATCTTTATCTACAAAATACATTCGCTTGTCACCTCTTCATACTTCTAATAAGTTAATCATACCATAGTTTTGCAGTCATCATCATTTGTCGTTATACTTAAGTGTAATAGTTTTCGCAATATAAAGGAGCGTCAGAGTTATGATAGATATGTACTTATATGATGATGAAGAACAAAGCCAAGTACAGTTCATCGGCTTTGTTGGTGAGCATAGTCGTTACGACTTAATGCTTGTACAAACAGATAGACATTATGGTAAAACTTTAGTTTTAAATATGCAGACAAATCAATTTGGCATTATAGGTTCAGATGATATAGAAGAAGAAGGTTACATTTCTCATATTTTAGGAGTATCAAAGGAAGAAGCGGATGAAATTATTGAATATTTAAATGAAGTTATTCAATAGAAGAGATATGTTATAAAAGTCCACTTAAATTGAGATGACGCTCTCAACTTAGTGGACTTCTATTGATCTATAGCTTGGGTATGTTTTTCTGTGTCTTGAATAGTAGGTTGAATCTTAACATCATGTAATTTATCAATGATATCTTCTTTATCATCTATTTCTTCAATAAATTCATTTGGTGACAATCGTCTGACTACAAAATAAGGACAACCAAAATTACAATATTCTAGTATATAATCTTGTATACTTGAAAATCGTTTACTTATTTCTGCCTTTTTATTACTATCTTTATAAAATCCTTTTAAGCGTAATTGATCGTAACCATAGTCACCTACGACATAATCATATTTGTCTAATATATCCGAATACCTAGCTGAAAATATTTTCTCATCAAAACATTCTCTATATTCTTCTATCAATTCAAAATATTGTTGGTCGACTTTAATCATATTTTCACCTTACAAAAAAATGAAATAGAGGCACTAAGTATCAAAAATACCATAAATCACTTACCGATATCTTCAATACACACATTTATCAAAATATAATGAAATTTTATGTATCACATAAATTATAGATACTCGATAAGCGAGGCACTTATGCCTCTATTTTTAATAGTTTTTAAAAATTATTACTTAATTGAGTTGTTCTTCACCTTGGCGTTGTTTCTCTTTAGCTGCTTCATTCACTTGCTCATCAGCATGATATGAGCTTCTTACTAAAGGTCCTGCTTGACAATGTTTAAATCCTTTTTCCATTGCAATCTTTCTCATTTTACCAAATTCTAATGGCGTATAATATTTCTCAACTTTCAAATGTTTTCGAGACGGTTGTAAATATTGACCTATAGTTAAGATATCAACATCATTAGCGCGTAAATCATCCATCGTTTCATAAATTTCTTCCATCGTTTCACCTAACCCAACCATCAAACTTGATTTTGTTGGAATATCAGGTTGTAATTCTTTAGAACGACGTAAAAATTGTAAAGTTCTATCGTAAGTTGCTCGAGCTCGAACTCTTGGTGTTAAGCGACGAACCGTTTCAATGTTGTGATTAAGAATGTCTGGTCTAGAAGCCATTAATGTTTCAAGGGCTTCATAATCGCCACCCATGTCAGATGGTAAAATTTCTATTGTTGTAAATGGATTTCTTTCTCTTACTTTACGTACTGTTTCTGCATACACGTTTGAGCCTTGATCTCTTAAATCATCACGTGCAACAGCAGTAATTACAACATGTTTTAAATTCATTAATTCTACTGATTCTGCAACTCGTTCTGGTTCATTTAAATCTAATTCATTAGGTAAACCAGTTTTTACCGCGCAAAATCGACATGCTCTTGTACATACTGCTCCTAAAATCATAAATGTAGCTGTACGACGCGCACCCCAACATTCGTGAATATTTGGACATTTAGCTTCTTCACACACTGTGTGTAAATTCTTCTCACGCATCATTTTCTTAAGACCAGTATAATTATCGTTTGTGTTAAGCTTAATCTTTAACCAATCCGGTTTACGTAAAATTTCTTCATTTCTAGTCGCCATAACAACGCATACCCTCCTGTTTAATATATCTTCGTTTATTATAACATATCGGTATTAACATTAAATTAAAATTCAATATACGTTTCTTTTATAATTTTAGTAATTTCTCTTTAAAAATATCACGTAAAAATTCAGGCATAATATAATCTGTAGATAACCCCTTTAGCAATGGGAAATATCTTCCAAATGTATACATATCAACAGTACCTAACGTATATTGTTTATCATTTTGAATCTCTTCATCGCCTATAAAATAACGGTCTTCTGACTCAATAAAGCCTAGATTATATAAAATATATCCTCCAAATATATCCCCTCTAAAACCAAGACCTTGTGCATGTTCGTGCATATATTCTTGCTTTTGGCTTTTTTGAATCACTTGCTTTAATTGTTTACCAGTTAATCGAACTCTTACAATATTGATTGGATGGGGTAACATGCGATGTATATCATATTCCGTCACTTTATCAGCTTCAATGCCATTAACTATAAGTCCAGCATTTACGATTGCACAATCAGCCCTTGAAAACTCATATACACTTTCAGCCAGTAAATACGATGTTCTTGTAACAACATCTGTTCTTTTGACTAAGTTCACATGATGATTAACTACTGGTTTACTTAGAAGTGCTCTTCCTTCTTCTTCAAAATGTGTCTCGACCAAGGGAAGTGTTTCAATAGGATGAATTTTGGCGATTTTATCAACGATTTTTCCATTTTCAATCGTAATATTAACTTCACCTAAATAATAGCCATATTTTCCGGCAGCTGCCATCAAAACACCATTGTTTATTTCTCCATGTTCAAAATGATGATGCGTATGACTACCAAAGATAACATCTATTTCCGGAATCTCTTGGCATAACTTTTCATCAAAAAAGATACCGACATGGCTCATAACCATTAAAAAATCATATTCACCTTGATGTGCATTGATTTCATCTTTGATTGCCGCTAATGGGTCAGTAACAATCCAATCCAGTGCTCGATAAAAAGGTGTGAACGGTGCCGTTGCTGCAACAAATAAAATACGTGTTCCTTTTATTTCTTTGATATACGAAGAGGTAATATGATGTGGAAGATGTCCCTCTTCATCTATGACATTCGTGCAAATCACTTTAAAATCCGCGTCGTTATATAGATTTTGTAAAGCATCATGAGAAATTGTCATTCCTTCATTATTTCCAATGGTTGCAATATCACAATGTGCTTCATTTAAAAGTTCTATATTTTTTTGTCCTACCGTAGCTTCTGTCACAGGTGCTGATAAATCAACATGGTCACCTATATCTATATAGAGTGAGGGATGTTCAAGTTGCGGTCTATGTTTTGCCATATAAGCTTGAATACGAGCATATTCATTTAAATGACTATGAATATCATTCGTGTGATATATTGTTAATTCCATAACATGATCCCCCTCTTTAAAATTTATATACTTAATTGTACTTTAGCATTAAAGAACAAAGTCTCAAAGTATAACTACTTCGCATTTAAATAAAAGATTTAATGATTAAATATATACCCATAATAAGCATTACTGTTCTCAATAACATTACAACTGTGTCGGATTTCATAGATCGATTGACCCTCACACCTATTTGTGCACCTATAACACTTGAAATAATGAGAATGATAGAATAGCCCCAAGCCACATGTCCTTGAAAGATGTGCCCTATTGAACTCATCACACTTGAAAAGAAAATCATCATCATACTTGTGCCTACTGCAACATGTGGTGGAAATCTAAAGACGATGAGCATAAGAGGGGTCATCAATGCACCTCCACCTATGCCAAACAGCCCTGTTAATAGCCCAATAAATAACGTTGTTATAAAAGCAAACAGGGGTGGTACACTATAACGGTATGTTTTCCCTTCAGCATCAACATATGTACGCGCATATTTAGGTTTGTCAAAAATTTTAAAAGGTTTGATTTTGTGACGAATCATCAGTAATATCGACACAAATATCATAAACACGCCAAAGTATAAGTTAAACGAATCAAGTGTAAGGTATCTACTTAAAAAAGAACCAACCAAAGATCCAGGTAGTAGTCCAAATAGAAATATCGAACCATTTTTTATATCTACTTGTTTGGTTTTTAAATATCCTAATGAGGAAGATAATCCAGTAACAATCAGAATAACTGAAGAAGTACCTATTGCAATTTGCGTCGTAATACCATGTAGAAGATGATGGTTAACGCCTAAATAAACAAGTGTGGGGACGATGATGATTCCACCACCAATACCAACGATAGATCCTAAAATCGCTGATAATCCCCCTATTAATATTAATAGAATAATTGTTAATAACATGACATTCGCCTCTTAAAATAGTTTTAATTGTTGCGGTGCTAAACCTTCATAATCAATGTCTAAAATATTTTGATACTTTTTAGCATTATTAGCTGCATGACCGCCAGAGTTATTATTAAAAATTACATATACTTTCTTAGCCTTTTGATTAAGTATTTCGACTTTACGAGCCAAGTCAGCTAACTCATCATCGCTATAATCATATAAATATCTTACATCTCGCCATTCTTGATCAGTCATATCTTTTTTAGTCCAACCATAATGATTACGTCCATGATAACGTACAAAAGCAATTTCACTAGTAATCCTATTTACTAAAGGAACGCTCCCCTCTTTAACTTGAGGTTCATCTACCACTGCATGAATGATTTGATGTTGTGTTAAGAAGGATAAAGTTTGTTCTTTATACTGATTGTCAAACCATGATTGATGTCTAAATTCAATGCTCATCGGAATATCAGTTAATTGTTTTCTCACATATAAGATGTAATTTATATTTTGGACGTTACAATCAAACCAAGGTGGAAATTGTACGAGCACCATCGCCAATTTATTATGCTCTTTTAACGGATTGATCATTTCTTTAAACTGTTTAAATAATATATCTCTCGACTCTGCATAATCTCTATAGTCAGCATGCAATGTTAATGCTTGATGAATTTTAACAACGAATTGAAATCTATTCGGCGTTTCATTTATCCATTTAATTATATTTCGCTCTGGCTGTATCGCATAATACGAAGCATCCAACTCTACTATTGGGAAGTGACTAGCATACGTTTTTAACTTATCTGTTTTACGCTCTAAATCCTCATATAATGTATCATGGTCACCCCAGCCAGTAAGACCTATTTCTATCATATTTATCACCAACAACATGATACCACATTACAAATCATTGATTCACTTGAGTTAAGTTAAATTTACATATTCTTTAATATACATATATCTTATAGTTAAACAAAAGTACATCTTGTGGTAAGAGAAAGATGCAACCCTTTCAAATTCCTTGTATAACCTTAGCAATAAAGACTAAGTTTGATAATATTTATATTTATCGAGTTTTTCAATCTATTACTGCCTACTAAAATAGAAAAACACCTGGAACAATGTATTATGTCCCAGGTTTTCTAGCTTTAAACTTTATATCACAACTAAATTACACAACATCTTAATTGACCCGCAACTTGTTTGACATTCATAGCCACTATCATTTTTACAATAAAATTAACGATGCATCATGCTTTGTGGAAATTTTTGATGTTTTAATTTATTTTCTTCTTCACGATCCATTTCATCCTCAATATCCATACCAAGTAGCTCTTCTATTAAATCTTCGTGCGATACGATAGCATCCGTACCTCCAAATTCATCTAAAACAATCGCTAAATGTTTTCGTGAAACGGTCATTTTACGCAATACCCATTCTGCTCTATTATGTTCATTTACAAATAAAGGGCTTGATGCATAATTAGTAATTGACTCCTCTTTATGTTTACTCCAAGCTAATAAATATTTTGAGTGGAATACGCCGATGATATCATCTATATTTTCATCATATACTGGATATCTCGTATATGGATTATTCATCACTGTATCATAAGCTTCGTCATATGTTACATCCTTTGAAAAAGCTACAACATTAATACGAGGCGTGGTATCAACATCCTTAACCTTCAATTGTTCAAAGTCCATAACGTTTTGAAGTCGAGTATTTTCTATCTCATTAAATGCACCTTCTCTACCCGCAATATTTAATAATGTACGAATTTCTTCTTTAGAAAATCTTTTTTCAACAGGTTGGCCTCGAGATAGTAAATGATTAATACCATCTGTCATCTTGTTTAATAAGATTGTAATGGGCTTGAGTACAATAACACATATATGAATGATAGGATACACAAGTTTTGAAATTTTATCAGGAAATGTTGCAGCAATTGATTTAGGAATCACTTCAGAAATAAGTATAATCACAATTGTTACAATTGCTGATGCTATTCCCACATTCACTCCAATATCAATCGCTAAGATTGTCACGAGTGTAGGTAAAATAATATTCGCTACATTGTTACCGATTAATATAGTAGTGATAAATTCACTTGGTTTATCTAATAACTTTGTTAAACCTTGCGCCTTACGATCACCCTTTTTAGCTTCAGTTTGAAACTTAGTGCGATTCGCGGCTGTTAATGCTGTCTCACTACCTGAAAAGAAAAATGAAACAAATATTAATAGTATAATTGCAATAATCATGATGCATTTCTCCTTAAGATTTAGTCCGTATTAATACATTATTTCCCGAGAAATGAATTATCAAACTTATCATTTATATTGAATTAACACAACACACGAATAAGAATGAACTAATGCAAAATATTTTTATAGTTTGTCGTGGCTTACTCTCATGAAGCTTATCAATAACTTAACAATCCCTTTTATTAAAAATCAAACGATAAGCCATAATAATTCATTACATTTATTAAAACAAAGAGTTAAGTCTTCTAAAAATTCCACTTTAAATACTTTGTAAAAATATAAAAAGTAAAAATCAGATAAATATATTGTAAACTAAAATTCATATCGTAATTATCTTTAAAATGATAAATAACACAATGATAAAAAGCGATTTAATAGTGATAAAAGAAAATTTTTCCTTTTGATCCATAAAATAAAATTAATGATAAAGTAAGTAATAGAGACTAGCACAACAATTATGAGAATAGTTTCGATTTCTTACAATTCATTATTTTTAATTTCAGGCACTGTAGTAAATATATGTGCCAGAAATATCATTATCAAGACAACTATTGATATGTATAACTTGACCCTCGATAATTGGATATTTATTGACATACTCTCGTATTGCTCTGGCGTCAATTTTTTCATGTGAGTTATCTATAACTTTTTCTAACCTTTTCATTGCATTGGCAATTTTATTACTCATCTTAATATCTTTTTTAGTCATCAGGGATTTAGCAGATTTACCACCACCGTATAAAGCATCGCGATATCCATTTAATTCCATTTTCAATTGAACGAATTGGTTATTTTTCAAATAAGTAGTGTATAACTGCTTAATAAAACTAAAGTTTCTTGCTATTAGTAGCAATCACTCGGCATATCTTTCACTTTTGAAGCCATTGTAGCTACAGGTGCAATCATATTCAATAAGTTCGCATCATCAAAATCATGTTTAACTTGAAAATCTTTGAAGTCACCCAAAGTAATTTTGATATGCTTAATCAAATCTTTACCTTTAACTTCATTATTTGCAATAGCTTGTGTTTCTGTAATATCTTCAACACTTTTACAGTGGAATCCATTTTATTTAACGAATTGTAATACTAAATGAGATACTAAAAAATTTCATAAAATAGACTCATGATCGATACTCTTATAAAAGATGTTATTCAACAATAAAAGCAGATATTAGAGCCGATATGAGCTGTATCAATCATAAATTAACTACTATTTAATTTTTTCATTGTTACCAACTGAATTTGACATAAAAATAAAACAACCAACGAATCACAAACGATTCGTTGGTTGTTAATCATATTATAATTGAATTAATATTAACCAATTGAGCCTTCCATTTCAAACTTAATTAAACGGTTCATTTCTACTGCGTATTCCATTGGTAATTCTTTTGTGAACGGCTCAATGAATCCCATAACAATCATTTCTGTCGCTTCTTCCTCAGAAATACCACGACTCATAAGATAGAATAATTGCTCTTCTGATACTTTAGAAACTTTAGCTTCATGTTCTAATGAAATATTGTCATTGAACACTTCATTATAAGGGATAGTATCTGAAGTCGATTCATTATCTAAAATTAATGTATCACATTCGATATTTGAACGTGCTCCCTTAGCTTTACGTCCAAAATGAACGATACCACGATAAATGACTTTACCACCATTTTTGGAGATAGATTTAGAAACAATAGTTGAAGATGTATTAGGTGCTTTATGAATCATTTTAGCACCAGCATCTTGAACTTGACCTTTACTAGCAAATGCAATGGATAATGTGCTACCTTTGGCACCTTCACCTAAAAGTACACAGTTTGGATATTTCATCGTTAACTTAGAGCCTAAGTTTCCATCTACCCATTCCATATTACCATTCTCATGGACAAAGGTACGTTTAGTTACTAAATTATATACGTTATTAGCCCAGTTTTGGATAGTAGTATATCTTACATGTGCATCTTTGTGTACTATAATTTCAACAACTGCCGAGTGTAGCGAACTTGTAGAGTATACAGGTGCAGTACAACCTTCTACATAGTTTACTGATGCACCTTCATCAGCAATTATTAATGTACGTTCGAATTGTCCCATATTCTCAGAGTTAATACGGAAATATGCTTGTAGTGGTGTATCTAATTTAACATTCTTAGGAACATAAATGAATGAACCACCAGACCATACTGCTGAATTTAATGCAGCAAATTTATTATCTGCAGCAGGTACCACTGACGCAAAATATTCTCTAAATAACTCTTCATTTTCACGTAATGCACTATCAGTATCTTTGAAAATAATACCCTTTTCTTCCAGTTCTTTCTCCATATTATGATAAACAACTTCTGATTCATATTGTGCAGAAACTCCAGCTAAGTATTTCTGCTCAGCTTCTGGAATACCTAATTTATCGAAAGTACGTTTGATTTCTTCAGGCACTTCATCCCATGAACGTTCAGTATGTTCAGAAGGTTTAACATAATACGTAATATCATCAAAATCTAATTCAGATAAATCTCCACCCCATTGTGGCATTGGCATTTTATAGAATAGTTTTAATGCTTTCAAACGGAAATCTAACATCCATTGTGGCTCTTCTTTCATTTTAGAGATTTCTGTTACTATATTTTCCGTTAAACCACGCTCTGATCTAAAAATGGAAACATCTTCGTCATGGAATCCGTATTTATAATCCCCAACATCAGGTGCTTGTTTTGCCATTTTAATCACTCCTTGATTTTATAATTAATAAACGGCATGCGTATAAAAAATTCATTTATATTTATGTTTACTCTACTTTGTTATGTCCTATCACTATGATTTAAACTTTTACGATGTAATTAAATCACTGAATTAAACATACGAGGATGTTGATTCAGTATAACAATATATTTACATCATCAAAAGGTAATATATTGTATTGGTTTTAATCTTCTTCCGTTGTACCTTCTGACTTACCTTCTTTTTCGACTGTCCCTTTTTCTAATGCTTTCCATGCAAGCGTTGCACATTTAATTCTAGCTGGGAATTGTGAGACACCTTGAAGCGCCTCAATATCTCCCATTTCTTCTGTAATCTCGTAGTCTTCACCGAGCATCATTTTAGTAAACTCTTGGCTCATTTGCATTGCTTCACCAAGTGAATGACCTTTAACTGCTTCAGTCATCATAGATGCACTAGACATTGAAATTGAACATCCTTCTCCTTCAAACTTAGCATCATTAATGATTCCGTCTTCAATATCAAATGTCAAACGTATGCGATCACCACATGTAGGGTTATTCATATCAACAGTCATTGAGCCATTGTCTAAGACACCTTTGTTTCTAGGGTTTTTGTAATGATCCATAATTACAGATCTATATAATTGATCCAAATTATTAAAATTCATAAGAGAAAAACTCCTTCGTTTGTTTCAATGCTTGAACTAATTGATCTACATCTTCTTTCGTATTATAAACGTAAAAACTTGCACGTGCTGTTGAAGAGACACCTAACCATTTCATCAAAGGTTGCGCACAGTGATGGCCTGCACGAACTGCAACACCTTCTGTATCAACAGCTGTAGCTACATCATGTGGATGTATATCTGCTAAATTAAAAGTAATGACCCCTGCACGTCTATCTTTTGGTGGACCGTAAATTTCAAGACCATCTATAGTTAACATTTGTTCATATGCATATTCTGTCAATTCTTTTTCATGCTGATGAATCGCATTAAAACCTAAATTTTCAATATAATGTATAGCTTCTGCTAAACCTATTGCTTGAGCAATAAGTGGTGTGCCAGCCTCAAATTTAGTTGGTAGGTCAGCCCAAGTGGCGTCATATTTACTTACGAAGTCTATCATATCTCCACCAAATTCAACGGGTTCCATATTTTGTAATAATTCTCTTTTTCCATATAAAACTCCAATGCCAGTAGGACCTAACATTTTATGTCCACTAAAACTATAAAAATCAGCATCGATATCTTGCATATCTAAAGCCATGTGTGGAGCTGATTGCGCACCATCCACACTTATAACTGCACCATGTTCATGTGCAATTTTAGCGATAGTTTTAACATCATTAATTGTTCCTAAAACATTGGAAACGTGTGCGATAGCAACAATTTTAGTTTTATCATTGATGGTTGCTTTTATATCATCTAATTGCAATTCACCATCTTTTGTCATTGGAATAAATTTTAGTGTTGCATTTTTACGTTTAGCTAATTGTTGCCATGGAACAATATTAGCATGATGTTCCATTTCTGTTACAACAATTTCGTCACCCTCACTAATATTAGCGTCACCATAACTATGTGCTACTATATTTATTGATGCAGTTGTTCCTCGAGTGAAAATAATTTCTTCAAAGTACTTCGCATTGATAAAACGTCTTACTGTTTCTCTTGCATTTTCATAGCCATCTGTAGCTAAAGACCCTAATGTGTGTACACCACGATGGACATTAGAATTATAGCGTTTGTAGTAATCATCTAGTACATTTAAAACTTGTACAGGTGTTTGGCTAGTCGCAGTTGAATCAAGGTATGCTAAACGTTTATTATTTACCTTTTGCTCAAGTATCGGAAAGTCTTTAATGACTGCCTTGACATCAAAAGAATGTTCGGCCATTATAGTCACGACCTTTCTATATATGAGTTTCCCCTCTAGGAGGTATCAATTGAATTAATCTTTGACTTTATTTTGAAACTTTACGCTCAATTACTTCTCTAAGTTGACGTTTTACATCGTCAATTGGTAATTCACGTACTACTGGATCTAAGAAACCATGTATAACTAGACGCTCTGCTTCAGCTCTTGAAATACCACGGCTCATTAAATAATATAATTGCTCAGGATCGACACGACCAACTGAGGCTGCATGTCCTGCTTCAACATCATCTTCGTCTATTAAAAGAATAGGGTTAGCATCACCACGAGCATTTTCAGATAACATCAATACACGTGACTCTTGGTTCGCAATAGATTTCGTACCACCATGTTTAATGTAGCCAATTCCATTAAATACAGAAGATGCATTTTCTTTCATAACACCATGTTTCAATATATACCCATCTGTTTCTTTACCGTATTGAACAATTTTGGAAGTTAAATTTATTTTTTGATCACCTGTGCCAACAACAACTGATTTCAATGCACTTGTTGAACGATCACCGTTTAGATTTGTAGTATTATCTATAATTTGGCTACCTTCATTCATCAAACCTAGTGCCCAATTGATAGAAGCATCTGCATCTGCAGAACCACGACGAATTATATGACCTGTAAATCCTTTATCTAAATAATCAACTGAACCATATGTGACGTTAGAGTTTGCGCCAGCGATAACCTCTGACACAATATTAAGTTGGTTATCTTCACCACTAGTAGTAGAAAGATAGTTCTCTACATAGGTAACTTCTGCACTTTCTTCTGTAACAATGATGACGTGATTGTAAAAGCTCGCTTGTTCATCATCATGTAAAACAACGTACTGTATAGGATGTTCTACAACAGTATTTTTAGGTACATAAACAAAAATACCACCGTTTACTAATGCAGTATGCAATGCTGTTAAACGATGTTCATCAACATCTACTGCTTTAGTCATAAAGTACTTTTGAACTAAATCACTATGGTTGACTAGTGCTTCAGATAGACCTTCAATAATCACACCATCATGTTTAGCTTGATCCGATACTTGTGTATATGCCAATTCATTATTATGTTGAATGATTAAGTTTTCTGAGTTTTCAACATCAATGATTTCTTTAACAGATTTTGGTAAATCAGTTAACTGAGTGTATGCATCTCCTGTTGTATGGTGTTGTTTAAACGTATCAAAATCCCATTTTCTTAATTTCGTTTTATCAGGTTTTGGCATTTCTAAAGTTTCTGTTAATTTCAACGCTTTTTTACGTAACTCTGTCATCCAAGAAGGTTCATTGTGCGCTTTAGAATAATCAACAAGTTGTTCTTCAGAAATGTTCAAAGTTTTAGTTGTCATCACTTTTTCCTCCTACTTGATGAAATAAATTTTACTTCGAATGTTCAGTTTCATCATTTTATGTGAACATCTCAATGCTAATTTTGGAATATGACTATTCAGCAGCACCAAATTCTTCTTTAACCCATTCATAGCCTTCTTCTTCAAGGCGTTTAGCCAATTCTGGACCTCCAGATTTCACAACTTTACCACCGTACATCACATGTACTTTATCTGGTGTAATATAATTTAAAAGTCGTTGATAGTGCGTAATCATTAATGCTCCAAACTCTTCACCACGCATTTGATTAATACCTTTAGAAACCACTTTCAAAGCATCAATATCCAAACCAGAGTCAATTTCATCTAAAATAGCGAATTTCGGTTCTAACATCATTAATTGTAAAATCTCATTTCGTTTTTTCTCTCCACCAGAGAAACCTTCATTTAAATAACGTTGAGCCATATCTTTATCGATATCTAAAAAGTCCATTTGTTTATCCAATTTCTTGATGAACTGCATTAAATTAATTTCTTGTCCCTCTTCACGTTTCGCATTAATTGCTGAGCGCATAAAATCTGCGTTTGTTACCCCTGTAATTTCTGATGGATATTGCATAGCTAAAAATAAGCCTGCTTTAGCTCTCTCATCAACGTCTAACTCTAAAATATTAACGCCATCTAATAATACTTCACCTTGTGTAACTTCATAACTTGGATGTCCCATAATTGCTGACGATAATGTTGATTTACCAGTACCATTAGGTCCCATAATTGCGTGTATTTCACCAGTGTTAATTGTTAAGTTAACACCTTTTAAAATTTCTTTATCCTCGATAGACACATGTAGGTCCTTAATCTCTAATGTTGATGACATTTATATTCCCTCCGTAAAATATAAAGTTTTCTTAACTAGTTTATAATAATTTTAATCTATAGTCAAAAAGACTCATTGAATTTCAATCCACTTCATTATAACGTACTTGGTCCCTAATATAAACTTTTTAAAACACTTATTTAGATTTATTATTTAACAATAATTATTTTTATGTAATTGTTCTGAAATTCTTTAAATGATAATGGAAAGCTCACTTTCTCAATAGCCAATCTTTAGACAAAAAAGAAAATATCCCAAGAAGTTCAAATAATGTGATATTATGCACTTTAACCTTTAAAATTTTCATGAAAGGAGATTATTATGAAAAAATTCAAATGGATAAATATATTTAAAGGTTTTGGTATGGGTACAAGTGATCTCGTCCCAGGTGTAAGTGGAGGGACTATCGCTTTATTACTTGGAATTTATGATGACTTTATTAGCTCAATTAGTGGTTTGTTTTCAAGACGATTTTGGCCTAGCTTAAAATTTTTACTACCTATTTTAGTAGGGATGCTAATAGCTATAGGACTATTAAGTCAATTATTTAATTATTTGCTTAGTCAACATCATATTCCTACTATGTTATTTTTTACAGGTTTGATTCTCGGTATCATCCCTTATTTATTAACCATCTCAAATTTCAAAAAAAATTTCAGTATAATACATTATTTTATTCTATTATTAGGTATTGCTATTATAGTCGTTTTCGCATTGCTTAATCATGGAGACAAGCATTCAGGTGAAACACTTACTTTATCTTTCAGTCTTATCATTAAATATTTTATCGCAGGTGTTTTCGCTTCAAGTGCTATGTTATTACCAGGCATTTCTGGATCATTTATGTTACTTGTCTTCGGAGTATATGGGACGCTAATGTATGCTATTTCTGAACTACTTCATTTTAATTTAAATGCATTACCTATCATATTAATAGTAGGTTTCGGTATTGTAACTGGTTTTATGATTTCAAGTCGATTAATTCAATATTGTCTACATCAACACCCTACAATGACATTTGCTTTGATAATAGGCTTTGTAATCGGATCGTTGTATGCAGTTTTCCCTGGATTCCCGAAAGACTTAATCCAATGGATCATATCATTTTTCCTATTGATCACTGGCTTCTTAGTAAGTTATGTTCTTGGTAAAATTACAGCAAAAAATGAAGCATCATTTTGATATATATACAAACAAGCCCTCATATACCATAGAGTACATGAGGGCTAAATTAGAAGGACTATTAATTAGTCACCTTTATTACCTTTAAATTTATCAATAACGTCATTTGCTTTTTCTTTAACGTTTTCTACAGCTTCTTTCGCTTTACCAGAAGCTTTGTCACCTTTACCATCTTTTTCTAATTCTTTATTATCAGTAGCATTACCTACTGTTTCTTTAATATTACCTTTAGCTTGTTCAAATTTATCTTCAGCCATTTAAAATTCCTCCTTATGTTTAACTTATTAATATTGTTACCCTCTTATTTATGAGCTAAACATCTTTTATGAATTTTTTTCTCATAAAGATGATTTTACGAAAGAAACTATAAATTTACAGTAGATTATAGTATATTGAATATAAAATAATTATAAGTTGGGTTGGTATATTTTATGAAATTTATTACTATTAAAGCGATTACTGAGAAAGGGTTAGATAAAAAAGTAAATCAATTTTTAAAATCACATCCACAAATTGAAATTATCAAATTTGATTACCAAATGGGATATAGCGGTGTAAGTGTTGGTATTTTATACCGTGATAATATTTAAATAATTATAGATATGTTGTGCGTATAAAGACAATATATCTTACCTTTTACAAAACTACCTGTTCAAAAAATATGGCTAGTGAATTATAGTCATTGTTAGATAACTATAATCACAGAAAAATGTTTATGGATGTTAAAACGTATAACAAAAGTGAGTTAAAAATTAAAGGTTCAATAGCAAAAAACACGTAGATGATTTTATACTGAATCATCTACGTGTTTTTGTATATTCATGTGACAAGCGATTAAATATTATTAATTGTTTGCTATTTACTTAGCAGGTACGACAGCTCCATCATACTTATCTTTAATATAATCTTGAATTTCTTTAGATTGTAGCACTTCCATTAATACTTTGATATTTTTATCATCTTTATGACCTTTTTTAACTGCAATTAAATTTGCATATGGGTTATCTTTAGGAGATTCTAAAGCAATCGAATCTTTTTTAGGACTTAATTTTTGGTCAATCGCATAGTTAGAATTAATGATTACTGCGTCAGCGTCTTGATTTTGATAGATTTTTGGTAAATATTCTGCTGATTGTTTGTTGTTAAATTTAATATCTTTTTTGTTTTCAGTTATGTCATCAAATTTAGCATTTTCAATTTTAACGCCTTTTTTAAGTTTAATAAGACCTTCATCTACAAAGAATTTTAAGAATCGTCCTTGTTCAGCTGGGTTATTTGATACATATACTGTTGCACCTTTAGGAAGATCTTTTAAGCTTTTATATTTTTTTGAGTATACAGCCATAGGTTCTAATTCAACATTCCCAGCCGATTCAATTTTATACCCTTTTTCTTTACTTTCAGTATTTAAGTATGGTGTATGTTGGAAGAAGTTCGCATCGATTTCACCTTTGTCTAATAATTTATTAGGCGTTGTGTAATCGTTAATTGATTTGATTTTTAAATCATAACCTTTTTTCTTCAATAATGGTTTTGCTTTTTCTAAAATTTCAGCGTGTGGTGCTGGAGATGCACCTACTGTGATAGTTTTTTCCTTATCTTTACCTCCACCACATGCAGCTAAGGCAATCGTTAAAGCCAATACTAAAATAATTCCGAATAATTTTTTCATAGAATATAATCCCCTTTTCTTTAGCGTTTATCGATTTTATTTGTAAGCCAATCCCCTAGGAACTGGATTATAAATACAATAATTAAAATAAATACTGTTGAAACTAAAATGACATCATTTTGATTTCGAGTAAATCCTGTTAAATATGCTAAATTACCTAAACCGCCTGCGCCAATAACACCTGCAATAGCTGTAGAACCTACCAAAGCAATTGCAGTAACGGTAATACCTGAAACTAAAGCAGGCATTGCTTCAGGAAGTAGCACTTTTCTCACAACTATCGAAGTGTTCGCTCCCATTGACCAAGCAGCCTCTATAACACCTTTATCAATTTCTTTAAAAGCAATCTCGACCAATCTAGCGTAGAATGGTGCTGCACCAATAATAAGTGCTGGTAATGCACCAGTTGGCCCACTGATTGTTCCGAGAAGTATACTTGTAAATGGAATTAACAGTAAAATTAATATGATAAATGGAATTGCTCTAAATAAATTAACAATGAATGACACAATCGTGTAGAAAATCTTAGCAGCCAATGAGTTACTTTTCGCAGATAAAAAGAGTAATACCCCTAATATAAGTCCAAAGACAAATGCAAAAAGCGTCGAAACAACAGTCATATATAGAGTTTCTAAAATTGCCTGCCAAACCTCTGGCCACTGAACATTTGGCATTGTCACCATTTCGTGAAATATTTCACCATAAGATTTACCCATGTTTTAGCACCTCCACATTAACGTGTTGTTCGTGAAGATTATGTTTAAATTGCTTGAAATGTTCTTCACTTATATGTGGTATGTGAATAACTAAAAATCCAAGCGAACCGTTTTTAGTATTCTTAATATCTGCTTCAAGAATATTCACATCTATGTTATGCGTCTTCGTCATATAAGATATGATAGGCTCAGTTGTATTTTCACCAGTAAAGTTTAACCTCACGATATATGCATCATGATCTAATGGCTCCAAATACTCTAAAGAATCTTCAAAATCATCGTTTAAATCATCTTTCACAAAACGTTTTGTTACTTCGTGTTGTGGATTCTCAAATACTTTACTTACCGCTCCCTGTTCGATAACTTTACCGTTTTCCATTACAGCAACTTCATCACAAATTCTTCGTATAACATGCATTTCATGTGTTATAAGTACAATAGTTAAATTTTGTTGTTCCCTTACCTTCAATAATAAATCTAGAATTTCATCTGTAGTTTGTGGATCTAATGCACTTGTTGCCTCATCGCATAACAATACATCTGGATCATTAGCTAATGCTCTCGCAATACCCACTCTTTGTTTTTGTCCGCCTGATAATTCAGACGGATACGCACTTTCTCGACCTTTTAGGCCGACAAGTTCAATGAGTTCCAATGCTTTTTGTTTAGCTAGACCACTTGGAACGCCAGCAATTTCTAATGGAAATGTTACATTTTTCAATACATTTCTTGACCATAGAAGGTTAAAATGTTGAAAAATCATACTCACTTTTTGTCGTTTTTTTCGTAACTGTGATTTAGATAATTGACTTATATTGTCACCATCTATAATGATTTCACCTGACGTTGGAGATTCTAAGTTGTTAAACATTCTTATAAGCGTACTTTTGCCAGCTCCTGAGAAACCAATCACACCAAAAATAGAGCCGGATTCAATGTTTAAATCAACGTGATCAACAGCAAGAACATCTTTATCCTTGGTATGATAGCGTTTAACAATTTGGTTTAGCTTAATCACGTTAATAGCCTCCTTATGTTGCTTAGTAATCAAATTAAAAATGCTTTCTCAATTTTTAGAAAATTTGAGAAAGCATTTGTTGAAATGTTCTTTCTCTCATCTTCTAAAGTTATACTTTATGTGAATTGGCACCATTTCTATTTTAGACGGTTGCCGGGCTTCTTAGGGCACATCCCTCCACCTCTCTCGATAAGAGTTAAAGCATATTTAATTTGTATTAATCCTACCATCGTACTAATGTTTCGTCAATAATTATTTTAAATTTTCTAACAAATAAGTAACTGACTGAAATGCGTAGATTCTTTTTATCTCTTCCTCTCTACGCATAAGCAACAAAACAGGAACAGACATAATTTGTTTCTCTTTACTCCATTCAGGATAAAAATTAAGATCTATTTTTTTTATTGGCAATTGTAAGATTTCATTAGCAATATCCAACATCCTTTCAGAAATCTTACATGTTCCACACATTGGTGTATAACCAAATATGAGATGTTTTTCTTTATTAAAATTAACAGTTATGTCTTCAATATCCTTCAATTTATTCATTTACTAAAACTAGCCTTTCAGTTTTTAAATTATTCATAAGTTTCTTTTCTTTTTTTACATTAAAACCATATCTACTTAATACATGTGCTAAATAATTTTTAGGACACTTAGCAACCTCACAAAACGTTTTATCAACATAAATATGTTCACTTTCGCTTAAATAACGTTTAAACCATTTTCTAATTTTTTCACCCTCATCATCAGAATCGGCAAGAACATAAACTTGTTTGTCATAAAGTGTTTCTATCATGTTGTCTATCTTATCTATACTCATAGTCCCATGTGTACAAATGATATTTGCAGGTTCAGCGATTACTTGTTGTACTCTTTTCTTATCCGATTTACCTTCAACAATAATAACCTTATTTACAATAGCCATGTCAATCCACCTTCTAAGCGTCAAAGTAACTATCACTATCATCATTCACAAAATCCCCAAAACCTAAACATTTAGTGACACTGCAATTTTTAATTGCTAGTGTCACTTATGCTTGAGCTTTGCTCAAGCGTTCCTCTTTTTCACTGCAATTTTTAATTGCTTGTGTCACTTATGTATGGGCTTTGGCTTACGTTCCAGATTAAAGTTGTTCCTTATAAAAAAACTCCTTGATTAAATCTAATCGAGGAGTTTGCAATCATTATTCACCAATCATTTCTGAGTATTGATCTGCTGATAATAATTCTTCTAATTGACTATCGTCACTAATTTCAATTTTAACCATCCATGCTTTTTCGTATGGCGATTCATTTACAAATTCTGGGCTATCTTCCAATTCTTCATTAACTTCAACAATTTTCCCAGAAATTGGCGCATACAACTCTGATACTGTTTTTACTGATTCCACACTACCGAATGTGTCACCTTCATTTAATTCATCGTCAGTTTCAGGTAGCTCAACAAATACGATATCACCTAATTCGTTTTGTGCGTATTCTGTAATACCAACTGTTGCTACATTATTTTCAATTTTAACCCACTCATGCTCTTTAGAATATTTAAATTCGCTCGGTACTGCCACGAGAATCCCCTCCTGATTAATTTAATTACAATTTAATGATGCCACACACATATTATTCATTCAACTATTATTACAAAGAATAAATGAATTAAAATTCGTTTTTAAATATACAAAACACCATTTTAATTTATATTTTTTTATTAATGTTCACTTTCTCTAAATTAATATCACACCTATAACCATTGGTGTTGATACTCATTTTCTTTAAATCCTAAAGTCAAATGGTTACCAGAAATAGCTAATGGACGTTTAACCAACATTCCATCTGAAGCAAGTAGTTCTAGTTTTTCATCATCAGACATATTTTTAAGTTTCTCTTTTAAATTTAATTCGCGATATTTGATACCATGTGTATTAAACAACTTATTAATATTCACACCCGTTTTATCTACGATATTTTTGAATTCTTTTTTAGTCGGTGTATGTTGAACAATATCAATGGATTCATAATTCACATCGTGCTCATCTAAAAACTTTGCAGCCTTTTTGCACGTTGTGCATTTCGGATACTGATAAAATTTAATCAATTACCTTTTACCTCCTTCTCTCTATTAACTTAAATATATCATGATATTTAATTGAACGCTTTAATTTTCAAGCTAATATTTTTGTTAATGTGCAGTCATTCGTTATAATAAGTTTACCAAATTACAAAAGGAGTAGATAGTGATGAAAAATATTCATCAAACCGAAGAATTTAATTCTACTATTGGTAGTACTGATCCAGTAATTATCAAGTTTGAAGCCGACTGGTGTCCAGATTGTAAAGCGATGGATATGTGGATAGATCCAATTGTTGAAAAATATAATAATTATCAATGGTATGTGGTCGATCGTGACGAATTAGAAGATGTGACAACTGAAAATGATGTTATGGGTATCCCAAGTATTTTAATATTCCAAAATGGTAAAAAATTAGCACACTTGCATTCAGCAAATGCTAAATCACCTGAACAAGTTGAATCATTCTTGACTGAACATTTAGATCAATAATATTTAACTAAAAAACCTGAGACATCATCAAACGTCTCAGGTTTTTCTTGTATTATTCGTCAGTAACTAAAGTAAATACTTATGTTTTCAACTCTGTTACTCACTGTATCGGTGAAACGATAAACACAAATTCCATCTCACCTAATTTTAAATTTTAATACACGCTCAATATCACGGATGATTTATTCAAATTCGGTAATAAGATTTTTATTTTTACGTTTAGCCTTCGTTGGTACTTCTTCTAAATCAGTAAGATACAAAAATCCTGCTAATATTTCATTATCCTTTACACCCAAAGCTTTTCGTATTTTAGGATCAAAGATATATTGTGGCGACTTCCAACAAGTACCAATACCCGCTTCGTATAAAAGTAACATTAAATTTTGAGCAAAAGCTCCAAATGCAAAATAATTTTCACGACTTTGACGTTGTCTTGGATCATCTTTTAAAATCAACAACAACATGCCACCTAAATTTGTTACTGCATGAAAGTGATCCTCTCGCTTATCCGGACTATCTGGAAAAGCAAATCTTGTGATATCCCTACTAAAATCACCGAGTTTATCTTTTGAAATATGAACCAATCTCCATGGTTCTCTCATACCATGATTTGGAGCGTCAGTAGCTTTATATATTGCATCGTAAACCGTTTGATCATCAACCACCATATCGTGTTTAAATTTTTTGACGCTTCTACGATTAGATATAGCTTCTTGTAATTCCAATGTATTTCGCTCCCTTTATTTTATACATGATAACCATTATCAATTATAAGATACATTGTTATTGAATTCAAACTTACAAGTTAATCCTCATAAAAAGAAACCATGGATTTTAACTTAGAGACATGTATCTGTCCGGGTGCTTGTGGTTCTTCTATGCAACCATAAGACAGCGTTCCACCAAATACGCCTTGAGCAATTCGGCTGACTTTACCCAAACTAGACATCGATATACCGACAATTCGGCATGTTGTGTGCTTCGCTGTGAGTGACATGGCTTCTAATAAATGTAACACGTCCTCTTGACATTTGGGCATAACCGCAAGCTTTAAATACTCAGGATTGAGTTTTTGCATTTTAAAGTAAATAAATTTAAGTTCATCTAAAGCAGGTGTTTCTTGAAAATTATGATGCGAAAGAACAACTTCGAGCCCTTTTTGTTGTGCACGTTGAACAAGATGCGTATATTTTTCAATTTTGACGGCACTGCTCCACTCAATATCAATCATATCAAATTGTGGACACTCAATTAATTCACCTAGTATATTTAAATACTCTTGCTCATTTACAGCTCCTTTTCCTCCTTGAACTGAAGTTCTATATGTTACTAATATTTTCAAATGGAATATTTTTAATTGCTTAATCACTTCATTTAATAATGCCTTATTAAATGATGGCCATTGGTCAATGCGCAATTCAATGATATCTATTGATTCTTCGTTTACTTTTATATCTTTGAGTAAAGTTTTAGAAAGCTTGTCTTCTGGTGCAATTGTCGCTGCAATATCTACATGGGTCATTCTATCCCTCATTTCGTACACTATAGTAATTTTATTTTATATGATTTTCTTTCATTCATACAAATATCTCTAAACTTATTATTAAAATTTAAAACGAATGATTAAGTACATCTACTGGTGGGTATCAATAAAATACATACAATTTGAGGAGGTAATAATGATGGCAGTTCAATATGAAACTAAAGCGACTAACGTAGGTGGACGTAAAGGTCATGTCCATACTGACGATAATGCAATAAATGTAGATGTATTACCACCACAACAAGCTGACGGTAAAGCGACTAATCCAGAACAATTATTTGCTGCAGGTTACGCTTCATGCTTTAATGGTGCATTTGATTTAATTTTAAAACAAAATAAAGTGCGCGATGCTGAACCTGAAGTAACGTTAACGGTACGCTTGGAAGACGATCCAGATGCCGAAAGCCCAAAACTTAGCGTTGATATTCATGCAAAAGTTAAAAATGTTTTATCACAAGAAGATGCTGAAAAATATTTACAAGATGCGCACGACTTTTGTCCGTATTCAAAAGCTACACGTGGCAATATCGATGTAAACTTAAATGTTGAAGTAGTAGAATAACATTTTATCGATTAATTATATTCTCCACCCACAATTTGTGTTATCAAATTGTGGGTGGTTTTTTGAGGCTGGGACAAAAAGGTTCAAGATAAGTAAAAAAGACAATTTCTATTGAAAAAATATAGAAATTGTCTTTTTTAT
>NZ_JBXAHW010000019.1:0-33734 GCF_058795495.1 Staphylococcus sp. GW823-FHT05F06
TCTCTATAACTATAAAAAATAGCTATGAAAAAATCTATCGTCATAGATTTCTTCATAGCTAATCTTAGTATGTTTTTAATATAAAAACTTTGTCTTTTATAATTTTTTTCTTAATTTTTAACAGCTTTTATTACAAAAATGCTCAAGCTTTATAATTTACAAAGCCTGAGCATTTGAATCTTAATTATTTATTTTTAACCATGTTGTCTGCTTCGCCGAATATTTTACGTTTAATTTTTTCGCCAGTAGGTGTACCTGCTAAACCGCCTAAACCTGTTTCTCTTAATGATGCAGGTAAATTACGACCTACTCTATCCATAGCACCTATGACTTCATCAACTGGAATTTGACTTTCAACTCCAGCTAGTGCAAGGTCTGCAGATATTAATGCATTTCCTGAACCAATAGCATTACGCATTACACATGGAATTTCAACTAAACCAGCAACTGGATCGCAAACTAAGCCTAATAAGTTACTAATTGCCAATGCCATGGCATGTCCTGATTGTTCTGGTGACCCGTTAAAAATTGATACTGCAGCAGCTGCAGCCATTGCAGATGCCGAACCCACTTCGGCTTGACAACCACCAGTTGCACCGGCAACGCTCGCGTTGTTTGCAACTACTCGCCCGAATAAAGCTGATGTGAATAGAAAATCTATCATTTGATCTTCAGTAATATTATGAGTTTTTTCTAATTTAAATATTACGCCGGGAATCGTTCCCGAGGAACCAGCTGTCGGAGTAGCACAAATAATACCCATTGCTGCATTGACTTCGTTCGTTGCAACTGCACCTTTGACTGCATCAATCATTTCATGACCTGATAATGCATGATTATTCTCGTTGTAATCTCGAAGTTTAGCAGCATCATGACCTGTATAACCTGTTACACTTTCCACACCATCGCCAGTCGTACCTTTTTCAACTGCCTCACGCATAACATTTAAGTTTTGTCTCATTAAATCACGCACTTCTTCGCGAGATTTACCTTCTCTTTCCATTTCATCATTAATCATCATATCAGCAAAACTGATGTTATTTTCAACTGAATAATCTATTGTCTCTCTAATTGAATCAAACATGTTAATCCCCCTCTATTTGATATAGGAAACGTTTAAATCACTATGTTTATCTTTAATAATATTTAATGCTGATTCTGAGATTGCTTTATTTAAAGGAAATACAACTAAACCTTCATTATCATTTGTTTCTATTAATTCTTCACCTAAGTCTAAGTCCATATCTGATAAATCATTAATAAGATGATTTATTTTAGCTTTATTCATATTTCCATCTATAACTAACATTGGAAGCCCATGATTTAGTTCCACATTTAAACCATTTACATTGATACCTTTTAGTTTGATTGTACCGCCACCAATAGAAATACCTATCACTTCTATATAACGTCCGTCTTTCGTATTTGCTTTGATATAAGCACAGTTAGGATGTTGACCAATACTTTCTCCTTCATCTTCAATAATATCAATTGTAATATTTTCATCTTTTGCTATGTCTAAGGATGATTTAATTCTACTATCGAAAGTGCTGTAGCCCATAGCACCACCGACAATAGCAACGTCTGTACCATGCCCTTGATGCGTTTTAGCAAAAGATTCATAATAACGAATTTCTATATGCTTAGGCATATCTCCTAACACAGCTCTCGCTGAATTACCAATTTTTACTGCACCTGCTGTATGAGAACTTGAAGGTCCCATCATTACTGGTCCAATAATATCGAAAGCACTTTGATAATCATAGCTTTTAGCCATCATTAAACACTCTCCTTAACTTGGTTTTTTCTACGTGGTAACTTGAATCCGACATTCATCAAGTTAAATTTATTAATAATAGCACTAATAACGTACGCTAATATCACACTTGCAATTGCTACTGCGATAATTGTAATTGTAGATCTTACAGCGTCGTTAAAGCCATAAAGTACAATAGCACCTGCTATAGGTGTTGCCATACCTTTAATATCAATAATTAGTCCACTGTATGTGACAATACAAGCATTTACAACACCAATAATGGCATTCGCACCAAACAGTTGTAGTGGATATTTGGCAATTAAGTCAATTTGAGTTAACGGTTCTACAAATACCGCGAAGGCATTACCTTTATTACCAATTTTTAATTTGCTAAATAAGATTCCATTAACAAAAGATGCTCCTGTACATGTTAATGCACCAATTGCCATTGGAATACCAGTTAAACCTAATAAGCTTGTAAGCACCATTGAGCTTAATGGCGTCATACCAGTTACAGGAATAACAAGTCCTAAAATGACTGCTAATGCATATGGGTTGTTATCACCTACTGAAGTGATTGCACTACCAATTTGTTTAAGTACTGCAATAACCCCTGGAGAAATTAAGTTTGCAAGACCAAATGTAACTGCTGGAGCCAATAAAATAACAACAATTAAATCTAGTCCCTCTGGAACTTTTTTCTCAACAAACTTGATTCCAAATGCAACAACATACGCTGCGATAAACGCAGGTAATAATTTTGAGTCATGTAATACTAAACCTACAATGACTGCAAATACTGGAGACACTTCTAACTTTAGACAAGTTAATATACCAACAGCTATACCACTTAAACTCCCTGCTAGATCACCAATTTCTTGGAAAAATTTAACATGGAATACGCCACCAATTGCGTAACTTAAGAACGCCTGTGGTAAAAACGTGGCACAAGCAGCCCCTGATAAAGCTTGTAAACCTTGTTTACCATATGGCGCAAAATTTAAGAAAAGCGTCATGATAATAAGAACGAGTACTAAAGTCCCTACTCCTAAAATAATATCCATTTCCCCAAAACCTTCTTTCTTTATTTTTAGGCCATAGTTATCGTACACCCTAAAGAAAGCGATTTCAACAATTTATTGAACACAATTAAGTCTATATTGTGAATTAATTCACAAAATCGTTTTAATAGTCTTCCTAAAACATTTATATACACGAATTTTATATTTTACGATAGTTTCAAATTACTTTTTTTAGTTAATTGGTTTTATTTATCTACTTTAAATACTGTAAAAGTAAAAAGTTAATCACAATGATTCAATATTTTGTCAATGCATAACTAAGATGACTCCATGTATTCTAACGCTAAAAGTCATGTTTGTAAAAAATTAGTCACAATTAAAAAAGGAGCGGAACTGAATTCATCTAAAAATTCTATGTCCCGCTCTATCGCTCTTATTGACTGAGTTTATAAAAAACTTTATGAACCAAAAATTCCATTTCAATCAATGATTGCGAAAAGATTGAGAATCTACACGTAATTTTATGGTATAGATTCTAAGCAATATGAATGTTTATGTTAAATAATGTGTTTTAATGACTTAATATCAAATAAATGAAACGAATTTTATCATACTTTAACCTTCTTATAACTTACCTTTCGTACCTTTTATGGTGGTGCTCGACATCTCACTATCAAATATTTTAAGTGTCTATTTAATTTTTTGTATGGCATTGCGAGTAAAAATAATATTGACTCAATGAATATTCTTGTCTCGCGAGATGTTCAGGTAATTGAAATATAAGTAAAAAAAGCTTTTGTATATGGAAAATAAGATCATTCAAAGACGGTATTGTGAAGGTATTTGAGATTTCGAGATATTGGAAATCTCTATGCCATGCGTGGATGCTATATTGTAATGGATATAAATGGTCTTGCTGTTCGTGATAGTTTAAATCAACCTTTATGATATAGTTTGGTAGTTTTATTTCGAAAGAATTATTCTTTAGAGAAACAGGAACTTGACATTTGGTAATTTCGTTGATTAATTTTTGTAATAGACAAATTAAAATATCATTGTCTTTATCAGAGCTTTGAGGTGGTGTAATTTCTTTACGAATAGAATGCTGATCTAAGGGGAATTTGAGCTTTAAACAATGTTTTTGAGATTGTAACTTTAGACTTTTCATTCTAGAATAAGCACTCAAAATTAAATGTATTTGCTGACGTGGATAAAAATGCAGGAAACTTAATTGTTCATTGTTAATAGGGGTCGGAATTTCATCCTTTAAATGAATATAACAATTGTCTACGCGATTCTTAGGCTTCATAATTTTACTTCCTCGCAATGTTTTTCGAAGTTGATGAATCGGTGGAATAGATATTTGATGCTCTTCAATTATCATTAATAAGTTATAATAATCTATTTCATTCAAGTAGGCAAACGTTCTTGGCGTAACATATTGTAACTTTTCATATAATTCTTGTTTTGAAATAAACATAGTATCATCCTCTCGATGCTTATATAGTCTTGATTGCTCAAATCTTAAAAATGATACCTATATTAAACGTATAATTTAAATCAATGTCAATATTCATTTTAATAATTAAATTTTTACTTATCATTTTTAGTAGACAGTTTTTCAATTTTTGAACTTTTCTTCGACATAATTGTATTTACTGTTAATAAATATAATTATTTTTTTCATTTCCTTATAATTGACTATAATAAAAAGACTCATCGCCATTAAAAGTGAGCGATAAGTCTTTAATATTTAATTCGTTATCGTTAACAAATCAGCAGTAAGCTGTTTCGTTTGTTTATATATAGCTTCATAAACTGAATAGTATTGTTCATAAAGGTCATGATTTTCATTATTCGGCTCAAACACCTCGTCTACTTTAATAAATGCCTCTACACAAGACTCAATTGTTTTAAACCATCCTAGACCGTATGCCGCTAAAATTGCCGCTCCCATGCTTGGGCCTTCTTCATGCTTCAATCTTTTTATTTGCACATTAAAAATATCAGCTTGAAGTTGTAACCAAAATCTACTCTTAGCACCACCACCGATTGAAGTGATAGAGTTCATTTCATGACCAGCTCGTCTCATAATCTTTATAGAATCATATAAAGAATACGTTATGCCTTCGATTACTGCTCTCGCAAAGTCAGCTTTAGTATGTTGCCCACTGATACCTATAAAACTTCCACGTATTTGAGCATCACCATGTGGCGTACGTTCTCCAGCTAAGTAAGGTGTAAATAGTAGTCCATTGGCACCTATCTTTGAAGATGCAGCTAAATTTAAAATCTCTTCAAAAGATTCATTTTCAAAAAAAGTTTGTTTTAACCAGTTTAAACTATAGCCTGCTGCCAACGTTACTCCCATTGCGTAATAAGTATCTGGAACACTATGATTGAATAAGTGTAAATTACTATCATATGAGGTCACACGTTGGTATTCAACATTTAATACAACACCTGAAGTACCTATGCTACATAATGCACTTTTATCATGGATGACACCAGCACCAATTGCACCACATGCATTATCACCACCCCCAGCATATACAGCAACATCACTAGATAATCCTAATTCTTTAGCCAGTGATGAAGTTACATTTCCAACATACGAATGTGATTTTACTAAGGGTGGATAGATATCACCAATGTTAAATGTATCTCCAACATCTTTTGTCCATTCATAATTCTCAGGATTGAATAATAATGTACTACATGCATCACTATATTCCATATGAATTGTCTGCGTTAAGCAATAACGTAAATAATCTTTAGGCAACATAAAAACATCAACTCGATTCCAAATTTCAGGTTCATGTTGTTGTACCCATAACATTTTAGGAAGTGTAAATCCTTCTAATATCGGATTGTAATTCAATCTTTCACCATATATATCTTCAATTTGTCTACATTGTATTGAATTTCTAGTATCATTCCATAAAATCGCTTTTCTCAAAGGAATGCCATTATCATCAACTATGACCAACCCATGCATTTGACCTGAAAAAGAAATCCCCTTTACTATCTTATCTGACATTTCTGTTGATTGAATTAATTCTTTTATCCCTTTCTTAGTAGCCTCAAACCATTCATTAGGGTCTTGTTCGCTATAACCAGGATGCTCTTGGTATAACTTTAATGTTTCGCTTACTGATTCAATGACATTTCCTAGTTGATCAACAGCAATAATTTTTATTGCGCTTGTGCCTAAATCAATTCCTAGAACTACTTCTTTCACCATCGTTCACCCTTTGTTTAAAAAGTTAATTAAGTATAAATATATCATAAATAGTTAGAACGAGAATTAAAACTTAAAATTAAAAGGTATTCATTACACTATATGAGGGTGTGGAGAAGAATTCGTGTTAAATTTCGTCATCGTCGTGCAACTGGCTTAATCTGTTCGATTTTTCTATAATCTCTTTTTATTGGGCCTTTGACATTATTTAAACAGTTATAAAATTTAGAGATTCCCTCTTTATAAGTGAGGAAAGTCTGCGACATTATTCCATGTCACAGACTCTTATTTCATTAATTATATTCTGCCTCTACTTCTTTACGTGTTGGTATAGAAGCTTGTGCTCCTTTTCGTTGTACCGTTAGAGACGACGCTTGATTTGCAAGTCGAATAGCCGATTCTATATTACTCAAATCTTTATTTAACTCACTTAAAAAAGCACCTATAAATGTATCTCCTGCTGCTGTCGTATCTATTGCTTTTACATTACACGCAGGAATCATTTTGTATTGTTCTTGATATGCACAATACGTGCCTTGCTCCCCTAAAGTAATTAATACTGCAGATATACCTAAATCGAGAAAATATGTTGCTGTTTCTTTCATATCACTTTCATTATTGATTGAAATACCTGTTAATAATTCTGCTTCCGTTTCGTTTGGAATAATTATATCAGTTAACTCTAAAAGTGACTTAGGCAATTCAATTGCCGGTGCAGGATTTAATACAGTAGTGATATTTTGTTTACGAGCAATTTTAAATGCTTGTTCTATCGCCTCAAATGGAACTTCAAGCTGCGCTACAACAAAGTCTGCACCAATAAACGCATCCGCACTCATCTCAACATCAGTTGCACTTAATGTCATATTCGCACCACCGTAAACAAGAATCGTATTTTGTCCTGCTTCATCAACAGTGATAAATGCTTGCCCAGTTTCTTCACTTTCTGAAGTTAAAATATATTGTGTATGAATACCTGCTTTTTTGAAATCTTCCAATATAAAGTTGGCATTGCCATCTTTACCAACTTTACTGATAAATGTTGTATCTGCTGCTAATCTACTAGCTGCTATGGCTTGATTGGCTCCCTTGCCCCCACCAAACTCCTTTTGAGCTTGATTAATATGTAATGTCTCACCGGGTTTTGGAAACCTTTTAACATTAAGAAATTTATCTACATTTGTTGATCCAATTACAATCACTTTATTTTTATTCATTTCAACTTCACCTACTTTATCTTTTTAAAAGCACAATCACATGACTATTAAGCTTAAAAAGTCACATTAGATTCTAGGATAATGTTAGAAAAAGGAGTGATTTCACCAGTACGTATATTCCCTTTATTTAAAGGAGATTTTAACATTTCTTTCATCTCAGAATGCGCAATAAATTTAATTTCTACATCATCATTGATTAATTTCTTAATTGCTTTTAATTGCTGTGCATTCGCAGTTTTAATTTCTTCTGCTAAATATACTTTTTGTATTTCCATTTCAGTTAACACTGTCTCCAACACATCAATGAAACGTGGCAATGACTTAGTCACTGCTAAATCTATACGTTTGTCATCATTAGGTATAGGCATACCCGCATCATTAATCGTTAATAAATCATAGTGACCTAGTGTGGAGATTGCGCTTGAAATGTGACTATTTAATACTGCTGTTTTCTTCATCTTATTCGTCCCTTCTTAATATTATTTAATAAACACTGTAATTGATGCTGCAACTAAAATAAGAACTAATCCCACAATTGTAATCATTAATTCTTTTGATGTTTTTTTCTGATTTAAGAAAAAAATGCCTGTTAGCGTTGCTAATACTACAGATGTTTGAGATAGAACAAATCCTGTTGCTAAACCATTCATATTAGGTTGTGCTGAAATTAAATAAGTTAAAGCAGCAAACGCAAAGAAAAATCCGGATATTATTTGTTGCCAACTTACTTTCTCTTTAAAAGCATTACCTTTAGACATATTCATCAACGCATAGATGACAGCCACAATGACCATCCCTATAGCTTGAGGTAAAAAAGCTTTAAATCCACCAATATCTGTTGCTTGAGGTGCAGCAGAATATATCCAATAGCCAATTTCACCTACAAGTAATAAGAGCACTGCACTTCGTAGATTTTTACTATATTCTTGTTGTTTTGTTTCAGTCCATACAGTCATACGTGCACCTATAAGAATTACGAGTAAAGCTAGAAATCCAATGATTTTGTTTGTTATACCGGGCCAGTTGCCAAGCGCAAAAACGCCCCATAAAGATGCACCAAGTAATTGAAATGCAGTAGTAATTGGCATCGCTCTTGATGAACCTACTAATTCGAACGCTTTAAAAGTAATAATTTGACCAAATGCCCATCCTGCACCTGATATGAGCGAAAATACTAATGCCATACCTCCTGGTAAACCTATACCTTTAAATAGTGCTAGAACAATTGCGAAGATCAAAGTACCAACAGTAGCACCAAAGATTTGATTGACTGGACGTCCACCAAACTTAGAAGCGATAGTTGGAAATAATCCCCAGCCTAATAGTGGCCCTAATCCGATTAAAATAGCTATAAAGTCCATAAGACACCTCTATATATTTCATTTTTATATGTAATTCTTCCACTCAATCATCATACTACTTCTTTCATTCATTGTATACGCTTACACTCTTTGTCAAAAAATTGTCTTAAATTATATTCATATTTAAGTTATTTTTATCGTTAAACTTGAAAACAAATAAATATGTATATAAAATTTATAATTTAATACACACAAAAAAGCACCTTAAATGTTTTCATTACTCATTTAAGGTGCTTATTAAATTAAGTATTTATTTTAACGGTTACCTACATCATGACCGACATCTACAGTATTTTTATCTTTATCATAAACAGCACCTTGGACACTGCCAAAGTTTGGATCATTATGCTTTTCTTCAACACCATAACCAAGACTTTTAAAGATATTTATATCTTCATCAGTCATAGCATTTTCGTAAAATATCGTGCCGCCGTCATTATAAAATCTTGGTTTATTAATAGATTCTTGTAATGAACCATCACTGTTTAAATAATCGACAATCACTTCATTAAGAATTGTTGGAATCTTGTTCCCACCTGGTGTACCAATACCCATATAGAAATTAGGGCCAACAATTACTGACGGAGAAATAAATGATCTAGGCGCCTTGTGAGGTTCACCATGATTAGGACTTGATTTATCCTTACTAAAGTCGCCTAAAGAGTTATTCATATAGAAGCCCTCTTTCATATAGTCTCCTGTCCCAAAGTAACTGGATAGTGTATTAGTCGTACTTGCTAACTTACCATTCTTATCAATAACTACAAAATGGGTTGTACTTGTATTATCCGTTCTAATTTGATCAAAATCACTGCCATTATCTGTGTTTTCACCAATATTAACTTTGTTAAGTTCACCAAGTAAATAATCATCAGTCAGATGTTGTTCATTACTAGGCTCATTACCATTAACAATGTCTCTATTCTTATACATAACATCACGTGATTTAATCATTGCTGTGATAAAATTATTGCGATCCATATTGTCTACATTTTCTTTTTCATCAATTTTCAATCCTTGAAGCATTAATGTGCCTCCTAAAGGATTAGGTGCTGAATACACTTGATTATTCTTATAATCAGTACTTACCGCTTCTTTTTCTTCTGTTTTAAATTCTTTGAAATCTCTTTCAGTTAATTTATTATCTAATTGTTTTGAAACACTTTTACCAATATCTTCATAGAAGTAATCAGGACCTTTATCTTTGATTTTAGTTAATGTATTAGCGAGTTTATCTTGTTTTACAATATCTCCTTCGCGAACACTTTTATTTCCTTTATAGAATGGTGAGTTGTGATCAATATCACGACCATATAATTTCAAACTTCTTTCTAGTTCTGAATCTACCTCAAAACCATCTTTAGCAAGCGGAATAACGTAATCTAAAATCTTTTTCTCATCCATTTTTCCTTCTTTCGCGTGCATATCATGTAATCCTCTCACGAAGCCAGGAACTCCAATTTTGTCGCCTTCTTTATATTCATATGAGGACATTGTTTTATATTCATAAGCTTTAGGCGTTTCATTCTCTTTACCATTATATGTAAGTGTCGCACCGCCACCTCCTAGTCCTGATGAATGAGGTTCTGTCACTGCTAGTGCATAAGAAACACCTATTGCCGCATCAACCGCATTTCCACCATCTTCAATAATCTTATTTCCGACTTTCGTAGCTATTTTATTATTAGATGCGACACCATAATTTTTAGGTTTACCTGCTTGTTTATGATTTGTAATTTTGTTTTCATACAATTTATCTTTGTCCACTTTTTTCTCTGTTGTATAAAAATAAAAGAGGAACGAAATGATAATTGTTATAACTAAAATGACAGATAATGTCACTTTATTATATATATTCATAATTAGCTTGCCCCTTTTGAAAGATATTGCTGTTCACCATTATTTAATTCATGTTGCTCATAATTATCTAAACCTTCATTTGCCCTAGCGAAAGTAACTAATAAAAAGATAACAACTACAAGAATGACTACAACAATTTGTAACCAATGCTTTTTAATATTCAAAAGTATAACCTCCATTTTGATCAGATTTTAAATCAATTGATTTATCTTTAATGTTATTTTTGAATCGAATATGATCCATTTTATTCATATTATCTTTAGAGATTTTTCCATCTTTTGATTGAATTGGTGTGATATGGAACTGATTATGCGAACCTTTCCAGTCTTGTTGTACAATCATTCCTTTCTGATTTTTTGATAAGAAGTTATCAGACGTTGTGTTACCTAAACTATAAAAAATAGGCGTTCGCTTATAATTTTCAACTTTTTGAATAACTGTATTATGACCAATAATGACATCTGCACCAGCATTCGCTAACGCATGTGCATATTCTTTTTGACGTGTAGTCACATTTCGTTCATTAGGTATCCCCCAATCTACATTGACTACGACGTAATCATTATTTTCCTTTAATTTTTTTATTAAAGGATAAAATATAGCTGGATCTAAACTAATTGACGTCGTGTTTTTTAAAGAGTTAGTATAGTTAGATTCGATATCGGTAAATGAAACATTAGCTATTTTTTTACCTTTAATGTCTTGTTGTACAGTTTTACTATTAATTGGATTTGAACCATTACCTGTTAAAAAATTATAACCTGCTTGGGAATCTATTTTTCTCATCATTGCTGTCGCTTGAATATTATCCATAGATTCGTTGATTAAGTTAACACTTTTAACATTATGCTTGCGTAGAAACATGATATTTTCAATATTTTTATTTATGTTATCTTTTTGATTTCGTGAAAAATCATTTACTATTAATGAACCTGTTGAAAAATCACTATGATCTAAAGTATCTTGAATACCTTTAAAAACATCATTCAAGTTAGTTTGTCGAATATGTTTATTTAAAGTGACGTTACCTAAATAGGTGATACGAATGCTATCTTTGTCTCTCGTATCACTTTTTACAGGTTCTACTTGTATTGATTTAACAGCAAATATGAGTAGAACTAACGCTACTAAAAGTACAATTGCCGTGTAAAGTGTATTTTTCCTTTTATGTCTTTTAGATTGTTTAAGCAACCACTCACTAGGCGATAAACGTTTTTTCTTTGTCATTAGTACGCGCTCCTTGTTCGTGATTAATTAATAAAACTATATAAAAATAAGATGATATATGTAATACATGTTAATAACATTGTTGTAGAAAGTGTAATGACTACACCTTGTTTTTGAATTGTATTCGCAATAATACCAGGAATGACAACACCTATACCTGAAACTTCAACCATTTCAAATGGGGTCAATGGGTACAAGAGATCAAATATAAATTTAATCACCATTCCTGTCAGTATCATGGCAGCGAATTTTCTTCTACCATATAAAATAACCCACTTACTAATACCGTTGCTTACGATAAAATAAGTTAAGCAACTAATGATTAATACTGATAACAACATGATCGGTTGATCAAAAATCAAAGCTAAATAACCTGGAACGACTAACCCTGCTGGATTAATCCCAAATTTCTCAGCAAATATCAAACTGAGTACGACACCTACGAATAAGGAGAAATATAATTCTGAACCTATCATTTTATTCTATCCCTTCTATGAATTCCGCTATTCTACCACCCGGGCCGTGGATGTTTCCTACACAAAATACAAGTGCATTCTCAGCTTCATGTAGAATACCTTTTTCAATCTCTACAAAGTCTCGTCCTTCATAATTGATATATGTTTTTTCTGGCATTGTTTCCATAAACTGTGTCACCATTTGTGTACTTTTTCCTGTACAAATGAGAACATCGTAATCGACTTCACCTAAAAAGTTATCAACAAACAGTTGTGTTCTATCAACCCTATCTGAACGACAATTGAGAATGATTATTTTCTTATCGTATGGATAATTATATGATTCCACTTTATTCAAAATCGCTTTTGTAGACTGCGGTTCATTAGCAGCGAATGCATTAACAAATACATTTTTTGTGCGATTTGCATGGAAATATTTAATTCTAACAGCACCTGGATCGGCTGGTGCATTTAACATACCTTGTAATGCAGTTTCTTCATCTACACCAACTGCTTGCGCTATTCCTAACACAATAGCTACATTATCAGGAAATACTAAATAATCGAACTTCCGTAAATATGATTCTGGTATGACGTCTTTATCTACAACAATGAGTTCTGAATTACGCTTTTTAGCTTCCTTTGCAAAGAAACTAGTATAGTTATCTTTCATTACAACTAATTTCCCGTTATATGGAATTGTTGCAGTAAAAGCTTGCGCTACATCTTTAAGTGTCGGTCCTAAGACATCCATATGGTCTTCCATCACATTAACAATTACACCGATATTTGCTTTTACTAAATCATTTTGAAAGGTAATTTGATAATCTGGATTTACAGCCATACACTCATTAACTAGGGCATTTGCTTTTTGTTTAACCACCTTACGAATAATATCTCGTTGTTCTCCAATGTTGGCGCCTTGTGGTTTTCTGATTACTGGATATTCCTTTTCAGTAAACCAATAAAGCATTCGTGCATCTGTTCCTGTTGTCTTACCAATAACTCTATACTTATCCTCACGTAGAACACTGTAAGCCATCCGAGTAATCGTAGATTTCCCACGAATTCCATTTATGTTAATACGTAATGGAATTTTTTCAAGTCGATTTGCATGACGCTTCTTCTCTTTAATTCCTAGCCAGAGAATAAGCGCAACACACGCTATAATGAGTAACAATCTGCTTTACCTCTCTTTTCTTATGTATGTAAATCATGATACTTATAAATCTTTTTAATATTAAATTGTAAATTTTAAAGATAGTTAAATAACCTTAAATCATCAAATATAAATAAATTAACCATTTGTTAATTTAATATTCTACATATTTAAGACATCTACTATAAATGGCTTAATCTTTTGCTAGTAGTAGACTATCACTTCGATATTGATTCAGTTTTAAAAACTTTAAATCAATGTTATGTTAACGTAAATTTATGTAAATTCATACCATAATAACAATTTTTTGTGAATACAAATTAAATTTCACAGAATTAAATTACGCTAATCACAATAATTATAGCTTATCATAGTTGGGTCATAATAAATTTACTTATAATTTACATTAGATTAAAACAACGATGTTACATTATATATGAAAGATATTACGACTTTAGGAGGAGAGGTATGGAGAAGTCAGTTAAACTTGCTGTTGGCATCTATCTAGCAATTATTTTAATTATTTGTAGTATTTACCTCGCATTTATACTTATTGGAAGTTTAAGTGGTAAAGACATGAGTAATTCTGTTCTAGATACTGATCACTCTCGTATCAACAATACTTCAAGAAACAGTAACGAAGATGTTACGTCATCAAATAATGAGTCAAACAATACAAAAGCACACTCATTTTCAAACTCTGAATATAAAGCTGTAAATATAAACGAAGCATATAAAAATAATAAACATATTAAAAAAGCGAATTCGAGTTATCAATACTATTGATAACAAGAGTTCGCTTTATTTTTGGGAATACATAATTATAACTTTTCATTAAGTATCCGCATCTCATTTGATTATAACTCTTTTGTGACAATGATTTTTTTTAGCTGTTCTAAAAAGCGTTGGCGTTCTGGGATAGGGAATAAGGGATAAATATGAAATAAATTGTAACCTGGGATAAACTGATGCTTTATTCCTTTATCATTTAACATGTGAGAGAACTTAACTGCATCAGGATATAATGTTTCTTTGGTTCCTACAGTAAGTGTAATATGTCCTAGGCCTTCTAAATCACCATTCATTGGAGACATCTTATAGTCATCTAGTGGTGCATCACCAGCCCATAACTCTACAAGATATTTACTGCCATCAATTCCAAGCATTGGATCTTCTTTTTCATATTTTCTTGCTTCTGGATTCTTAAATGTCGCATCAAGCACCGGTGAAATAAGAACAATATGGCCAGGTTGACTCAGTTGCTCTTTTTTTAACATTTGTGCAAAAGCTAATGCAATTTGTCCCCCGGCTGAATCTCCAATGATGACCAAGTTTTCAGGTTCATCAATTTTAGTCAGTAATCGCTTATATATTTTTGTTAATAATTCAAATGTCGTATGATAATCTCTGTGTGGTATTTTAGGATATACGGGCATAATCACCCTAGCATCGAGCGCATCAACGAGTAAGTCTAAATATTCAAAATGATTTTCCAAAGGATCTTGGAACCATGCGCCTCCATGTACATATAAGACCGTGCGTTGATCTGGAAGACCATGATCATTAACAACATAGACTAAAGAACCATAATAATCTCTTATTTGAACTTTATGCTTAAATTCATATGTTGTTCCATTATATTTACCTGCAGTTTGATATTTAGTCTCATTCAAAGCTTTTTTCGCGTCATCTATACTTTCAAATGTCTTTTTCATTCCTGATATTCTAATCATTTTCTCTTGTAAAAAACTTTTATAACTACGCTTTTCTTTCACTTTTGCGAATAAAACTGTACCAAATAATGTCGAACCTAGTATAGTAGCAATCTTTTTAAACATGAATGTGCCAACCTCCTCAATCTATAACCATTTTAAACCATCAGCGTCTAAACATTGAGTAATTGGCTCAATTTATTAAATCTTATTTAATATTAATAAATCCATTACCTAAGACATCACGCACATCATGAATCACTAAAAAGGCATTTTCATCATATTGATTAACAATCTTTTTTATTGCTCCAACTTGATTTTGGGATACCACGGCATATAGAACTTCTGTATCACTTTTTTGGTAAGCACCTTTACCACTTAATAAGGTTGCCCCTCTTCCAGTCATTTCATATATATCAGCACTGATTTCTTTATTATATTTTGAAATAACTGTCACAGCTTTTTTAGGATTAAATCCTTCAACAACAAAAGACATTGATTTTTCAACAATAAATAGCATCACAATAGTATATAATACATTCGTTATAGGTAAAACAACGATAAATGATAACACGATGATTGCATCTAATATAAGTAGTGCTTGTGACGTCTTCATCTCACTATATTTTGAAATGATACGTGCAATGACAGATGTACCACCCAATGTACTATGAGCAGTAATTACTAACCCAGAACCGATTCCCAACATTAAACCTGCAAAAATTGAATTAATAAAATTATCATGAATACCTAATCCGAATGTGTGAGTTAAATCAAGAAAAATTGAACTTGCGGTGATTGTTATAGCAGTGTAAATCGCTGTCGTTCTACTGAGAAATTTCCAACCTACAATAATTAATATTGCGTTAATGATGAAGGAACTGAGTGCGGGTGAAATACCTAGAGTATAATTCAGAATTAATGAAAGGCCTATAGAACCACCCTCACCTAAATTGCCCGGTATAACAAAACTATTTACTGCGATTGCAATAAGTAATGTCCCTATAAGGCATAAAGATATATTAATCATATGGACTTTATTTTGTTGCTTCTTCATTTTGGCCTCCTTCATCTATTGACTGTTTAATTTAAAATATACGAGATTAATCATAACACGAATGAAGATACAGCCCAATGATTAAAAATACAAAAAAATAAATGCCTGTGAAATCTACCGAATTAATTTCCCAGGCATTTTTAAATTTGCTATTTGATTTTCAATTATTATTTTAGAATAGCTTAATCGATGGCATTTTGCATCATATACAATTGTTTTTCAAACGATTGCATATCGATAAAACGTGCTTGTCTATGCATTTCTTTCCCTTTCAAAAAAATTAAATCAACAGGTACTGTAAAAATAGAAAGTTCTCCGGCAATCTCTTCAACATTAGATTGATTAATCACACCTAATTGTGCTTTCGGATAGTCCTTTAGTAAATCTTGAATTTGGGGTAATACTGCATGACATACTGTACAATTATCTCTCATAATATGAACAACAGCTAAAGCGTGTGCATTTATAAATCGGTAAAAATCTTCAATATTTTGTATATTCTCATACATGATATACACCTACTATCTTTCAAAGACTTAACTCAATCATAAATGATTTAAGTGTAAATGAACAATGTATCGCACTTCACTATTTTAAATACTCTATTTAATTTCATAAAAAACTGAACACACTGAGTAAAATGTATTTTTTCACAAAAATTATATATATCCATTCAAAAAACGTGGTATAATTATTGCGAAAAATTTCACATAATGAATGGAGGTATTGATATGAAAGCTTATGAATACTTAAAACCTGGTCATGCACAACTTACGGATAAAGAGAAGCCAACCATTACGAGCAGTACTGACGCTATTATTCGCATAGTTAAGACGACAATATGTGGTACAGATCTTCATATCATAAAAGGAGATACACCTGAAGTTAAATCACATACGACACTAGGTCACGAAGGTATTGGAATCATTGAAGAAATTGGTGACAACGTTAACAACTTCAAAGTTGGAGATAAAGTGATTATCTCTTGCATTTCATCATGTGGCAAATGCTACTATTGCAAAAAAGGTATCTATGCACATTGTGAAAACGGAGGAGGATGGATATTAGGACATTTAGTGAATGGTACTCAAGCAGAATATGTTAAAGTTCCTTTTGCAGATAATTCTTTATATCACGCCCCTTCAAATTTAAAAGAAGACGCCCTTGTAATGTTATCAGATATACTTCCAACAGGTTATGAAATTGGTGTTTTAAAAGGTAAAGTTAAACCTGGCTGTACAGTAGCCATTGTAGGTGCTGGTCCTGTAGGTTTAGCAGCATTACTTACAGCACAATTCTATTCACCTTCAAAAATTATTATGATTGATTTAGATGATAATAGATTAGAAACCGCTAAAGAAATAGGTGCTACGCATTTAATTAACTCTAAAGAGACTGAAACCGCAATTAAAAAGGTAAAATCGTTAAATCCACGTGGTGTTGATGTTGCTATTGAAGCTGTCGGAATTCCACAAACCTTTGATTTATGTCAAAATTTAATTGGTGTCGATGGTACGATTGCTAATGTTGGTGTGCATGGGTTACCTGTACAACTTGATATAGATAAATTATGGATTAAAAATATTAACGTAACTACTGGTTTAGTTTCAGGAAATACAACTGAAGAATTACTTGAAGCGTTAAAAAGCAAAATAATACAACCAGAACAACTCGTGACACATTATAGTAAACTGAGTGAAATCGAAAGTGCCTATGATTTATTTAGAAATGCAACAGATCATAAAGCGATTAAATTAATCATAGAGAATGATATCACAATTTAACATATAAAATTGACCTGATTAAAAGATAAATCTACTTTTAATCAGGTCTTTATTGTTATGTTTACTATCTAAAATATAGCCATAAATAACCAACAAATACCGGTAATGTTGAAACAGAATTATTCAACATGTGAACCATCATACTATCTTTGATATTACGTCTTCTGTTATAGGCAAGGTATAATACACAACCCATTAGAAAATAAATTGCATATGAAAATATATTTGTTGATAAATGTTGTGAACTAAAAATAATAGAAGATATAATGAATGGTAGCCAAAATCGATATTTCATAAATAATGTTTCTTTAAAAATTCCTCGGAAGAGTAATTCCTCTAAATACGGACCTATAATACATATCATTAAAACAACAGTTGCAACAATTGAAATATGTGGTAAATGGTCTTTTTGTAAAAGTAAATCTAAACTTTCATTGATTTCTTTCTCATTCGCTGTAGTATCGTTGCCAGTAAATATGACCATTAATACACTACTTAGAATACTAAAAACCATTGATAATACCAGAAAACCAATATTAATAAAGATATCTTTTCCCCTCATTGATTGATATTGTCTTTCATATGTATGACTCAAATAATAATTCCTAACTAACCATATGATTAATAGTGCTGTACCAGTTATTAGCATACTTAATGCGATGGATGTTAACTTACTGAATTTCACTGAAAAAGGTAAAGCTATTAGTGACACGCCAATAGGTATTTGAATTAATAAAATCATTCCGATGAATATCAAAATATTAATTATTTTATTACCTTTAGGTTTTTCGTTAGAAGATTGATTTTGTTTCAAGTCATCCATGATTACCATCTTTCCTTTCTCTTTAAAATGATATGTCCAATATCAACATTGCCTATAATTATCACGCTTGTCAACTTTGTAAAATTCCCCTTATTAAAATGAACGCTAAACTAGGATAGAATTCATTGTCCCCTGTCTTCTCCCCAACCCCAACTTGCTTTGTCCGTGGAATTTCTTCGAAAATTCTCTCTGTTGGGGCCCCAACCCCAACTTGCTTTGTCCGTGGAATTTCTTCGGAAATTCTCTCTGTTGGGGCCTCAACCCCAACTTGCTTTGTCCATGGTATTTCTTCAGAAATTCTCTGTGTTGGGGCCCCAACCCCAACTTGCTTTGTCCATGGTATTACTTCGGAAATTCTCTGTGTTGGACTCATCTCATAAGAATCTGTATATACATAAAGAAAGTCTGGGACATAATATATCCTTGTCCCAGACTTATTTGTTTTAGCCATTAAGTTATTCTTATAGGCTTTATTTAATTGTCATAATCGCTTTACCAGGATCGACTTGTTTTACATCTTCAATTGTTAATGTTTTGTCTTCTTGGTTTGTTATGATTACTGGTGTAATAATACTTGGAGCATGTTCCTTTAAGTATTCTAAATCAATCTTCATTAATGGTTGACCTTGTGTTACTGGTTCATCAGTATTTACCAAACTTTCAAAACCTTCACCATTTAATTTAACTGTATCGATACCAATGTGAATTAACACTTCAACACCACTATCAGACTCCAATCCTATCGCATGTTTTGTAGGGAAAATTGTTTTAACTGTACCATCAAATGGTGCTACAATTTCTCCTGAATCTGGTACAAATCCGATACCATCACCCATCATCTTTTCAGAGAAAACTTTATCAGGTACTTCAGATAACGGTATTATCTCACCATGTCCAGGTGCGTAAATTTCTGTTTCTACAATATCTTCCACATGTACAGGATCATCTGACACTTCTTCATCAATTGTTGTTTCACTTGGTTTTGTAATTTCTCCACTTATTATCTTAGCCATATCATGTTTGATTTGATCAGATTTAGGACCGAAAATAGCTTGCATATTGTTACCGACTTCAAGTACTCCTGAAGCACCTAATGATTTAAGGCCGGCAACATCAACTTTTGATTTTTCATTTACTTCTACTCTTAGTCTAGTAATACAAGCATCTAGATGTTTAATATTTTCTTTACCACCCATTGCTTTCAAAACATCGAATGGCAGTTGACTAGCCGATGTAGTTGTTACAGATGATTTTTTATCTTCACGACCTGGTGTTTTATAGTTAAATTTAACAATAAGGAATCTAAATACAAAGTAGTAAATCACTGCATAAATAATACCTACTGGGATGACAAGCCACCATGCTGTTTTATTAGGTAGAATACCTAATAAAACATAATCTATAAATCCTCCAGAGAAAGTATATCCTAAATGTACATTTAACAAGTATAGTGTCAAGAATGATAAACCATCTAATACTGCGTGAATTACGAATAAGAATGGTGCTACAAATAAGAATGAGAATTCTAATGGTTCAGTAATACCAGTTAAAAATGATGTTAATGCAGCAGAAATCATTAAACCTGCAACTACTTTCTTATTCTCAGGTTTTGCTGTTTGATAAATAGCCAATGCTGCAGCTGGTAATCCAAACATCATGACTGGGAATTCCCCTTGCATGAATTTACCAGAAGTTAAATGAGCACCTTCACGGATTTGTTCAATAAAAATACGTTGGTCGCCTCTAATTATCTCTCCAGCAGCATTTTTCCAAGAACCAAATTCAAACCAGAATGGTGCATGGAAAATGTGATGTAAACCAAATGGTATTAATAATCGCTTAATAAATCCAAATAAAAATACAGCTAAACCTGTATTTGAATCTAATAACCCCTCACTAAATGCATTTAAACCGTTTTGAATCGTTGGCCAAATAATTGCCATCGGAAAGGCTAAAATGAAAGATGTTGTTGCCATCATAATTGGTACAAAACGTTTACCTGCAAAGAATCCTAAATATGATGGTAAGGTAATATTATAGAATTTGTTATAACACCAGGCTGCTAGTGCACCAATAATAATACCTCCGAACACACCTGTTTGAAGTGTAGGAATCCCTAATACATTTGCATATCCATTAGTTGGATCAGATAATTTATCTGGAGTTACATGCAAGAAAGCCCCCATTGTTTTATTTAAAATGATAAAACCAACAAATGCAGCAATAGCAGCTACACCATCTCCACCTGCAAGACCAATTGCTACACCTAAAGCAAAGATAATAGGTAGATTATCAAATATAATACCACCAGCACCTGTAAGCATATTAGCGATTTGTTGAACAATATCATTTTTTATAAATGGAAGATAATGTTGTAACGCTTCGCCTTGAAACGCAGTCCCAATTGCTAATAGCAACCCTGCAGCCGGTAAAATCGCAACTGGTAACATTAAAGCTTTACCGATACGTTGCATTTGACCAAATAGCTTTTTAAACATAATCAATTCATTCCTCTCTATCTTCTTATTTACGTGCCACAAAAAAAGCATGAACAAATAAGACTATCAATTTCATATCACGAAAGATAGACACTCTTATTTGCTCATGCCTGCATAACCAGTAACACGCAATGATTTTATTTACATCTAGTATACACATTCAATAAAGCGTTTACAATACTTTTTGAAAATTTTACATAAAAAAACTCGACTACTTAGAGTCGAGTTTCTAAAAATGTATTATTATAAGAAACGTTTAGCTGCTACAGAGATTGGTGGGATTTGATCAAAGTCTAAGTTTTTATCTTCAGTAATTGATCTATAAGCCCATTTACTGTAACCAAATGCTTCTTCGTTTACAATTTTACCTGGTAATGGTGCAGCATTAGGATCAACATGAACATCAACGATTGTTGGAACATCTTGAGCCATTGCCTCTTCAACGATGTCGTCAAGACGACTTACATCTCTCACAACATAGCCTTTACCACCAGCAGCTTCAGCAAATTTAGCATGATCCATATCAGAGAAATCAATGGCATACTCTAATTCACCAGCAGCTTGTTGTTCATATTTAATGAATGACAATTGTTTGTTATTTAATACGAAGATTGTCATTGGTAAGTTATATTGAACAGCTGTAGCAAAGTCTTGCATTACCATTTGGAACGCACCGTCACCTGTGATAGCTACTGCTTGACGGTTTGGATAAGCAATTTTAGCTGCCATCGCACCTGGTAAACCACAGCCCATAGTACCTAACCAACTAGAAATAATGAATTTATTATTTACAGATAAGTTTAAGTAACGCGTAGACCATACTGTAGAAGTACCAACATCTGCTGAGATAATTGCATCATCTTTTAAGTTAGCATTGATTGCTTTCATTAAACGTTCTGGACGTAATGGTGAATTGTCATTATTCAAATCTTGTTTCATCCATTTATCCCAAACTGCTTTACGTTCTAATGTCTTATCTAAGAATGGACGTTTTGCAACATGCTTAATGTTTTCAGTTAGTTGATGGAAAGCAACTTTACTATCACCTAAAATACCTACATTAATTTTAAAGCGTGCACCAATATTTTCTTCGTTCGTATCGATTTGAATAGCTTTAATGTTTTTCTTAGGTAAATAGTTAACATACGGATAGTTCGTACCAGCCATAATTAATAAGTCTGCATCTTGAATTGTTTGATAAGATGTTTTAGTACCAATTTTACCTAAGTTACCAATACTATAAGGATGATCGTCAGGTAAGATTGTTTTTGCAGGTAATGTGTGAATAACTGGAATTTTTGCAGCTTCAATAAATTCACGTAATTCATCTTTAGCGTGTTGTGTACCTAAACCAATAAGCATTACTGGTTTTTTAGCTTTATCAATTAATTTAGCTGCTTTTTTAATACTTTTGAATTTTGGTGAAGCTGGTTTTGGTTTAGTTGTATCAACTGCACGATTTGTAGTGTCTTTAATTTTTTGAGTTAATAAGTCATTTGGACAAATGATAACAGAGACACCTTTTTTCTCGTATGCCGTACGAATTGCTTCATTTGTAATTTCAAATACGTTATCACCTTTTTGAATTTGGTGGTGATATACAGCAACATCATCAACCATTTTAGAAATGTTTGTCTCTTGGAAGAATTTTGTACCTAATAATGTACTATTTGTTTGTCCAGCAATAATAAGTTGAGGTACATTATCCATTTTAGCATCGTACATACCATTTAATAAGTGTACAATACCAGGTCCTCCGATACTTAAAGCTACACCAATTTTCCCTGTCATTTTTGTGTAACTTGCAGCAGCTAAACTCGCTACCTCTTCATGACGTACGTGATAGAATTTAAATTGATCTCTGACCGTACGTAAGCTATCAACAACAGCATCTACTGAGTCGCCAGGAATACCATATAAATGATCAATATTCCAGGTTTGTAATGCCTTAACTAATGCTTCATTTGCTTTAATTTGTGCCATTTTTACAAATAGCCTCCCTTTCTATTAATATGAGTAAATCTTTTTCCCTTTAGTAAAACAATAAAATCAGTACTGGTATGAGAACAGAACTAATGACTGCTGTTAAAATCATACCAATTGAACTGAACGCTCCTGATTCAATATCAAGCTCTAATGCTTTTGCGGTACCAAATGCGTGAGAAGCATTCCCATAAGTTAGTCCTCGCGCAATGGAAGATTTAAAACCTCCCATACGTAAAAGCATTGAACCTAAAATACTGCCGATTAAACCTGTAGTTATGATAAAGAGCACAGTAATTGTATCTGTTCCTCCCAATTCTTGAGAAACCTCTATACCTACTGCTGCTGTAATTGATCTAGGTAACAGGGTAACAATTGTGTCTTTAGAATAACCAAAGATTTTCAACGTTGTAAATACTAACACAAAATTGAGAACTACACCAGTCAACACGCTTGTGAAAATAATTGTTAAATATTTTTTTATTTTCTTTTTATTTTGATAAAGTGGGTATGCAAGACATACAACTGTAGCGTTTAAAACATGGTTAATCCAGGTACCACCTTTCATATACCCCTTATAGCTTACTCCGCAAACCAATAAAACAATAATTATTGCAATTGATGCAATAAGAGCTGGATTTAATAGTGGATTATTGTATTTATCTTGAATCTTTTTGGAAACATAGTACAGAACAATAGTTAACAAAATCATTAGAACTGCTTGTAAGTATTCATTCATGAGTGATCAGTTCCTTTACGTGTATTGCTTTTTTCTAGCATTTTTTCAGCGATATAACCTGATGATAGTGCTACAAGGCATGTACCAATTATAATAACAATAAAGAATAATATATAATTCATCGTGATATTAGATGCAACATCCATAATTCCTACCACTGATGGGATAAAGAAGAAAACCATTGTTTTAAGTAAAAAGTCTGCTCCTACATTAATCCATGATTCAGGTACAATTTTAAATTGTAACAATAGGAAAAAAAGCATAAGCCCTACGATACTACCTGCTAGAGGTATATGAAGTAATTTTTGAACTTCTGTGCCTATAAAAGTAATAAGCATGATAAGGGCAAGTTGAAGTATTAACTTAATGACAAATTTTGCTTTTTCCATCAACAACACCCCTTTCTAAAAATGTGTCCAAATTGTTACTGTATTTTTTTAGTGACATTTTCTATTATAGTGTTTGCTATTATATATTAAAAATATTTATTCATGATATTTTATATTCCTTAAATCTATGAAAACGCTAGCAAATTAATAGTGCTGAGAACTAATTGATAGTAAAAAAACGTAGGGCAGAATTAATTTATAATTCAAAACCCTACGTTTTCGTTGTAATATGACTTTGTAAAAACATATTATTTCACATCTTTAACAACTTCGCTCTTTTATTAAATGCATTGTTTGTTATTATATTTATATTATTCTTCGGATAATCTTTCTTTCAAAAATTCTATCCATTTATTTGTAGCATGACTTAAACGTTTATCTTTTTTCCAAACGACACCAAGCTCCCAAGTTGTATGTGCATTTTCCAAATGTACAATTTTGACGTCATCATTAAGTAATTGTGCTATAGTGGCTGGCAATATGGAAATACCTAATTGATTAATGACAAGATTTTCAATCACATTCCATTGTGAGATTTGTGAGGCCATGTTCGGCACGAATCCAGCATTCTTCGCATTTTCAATAATTTTATCGTTGAGATAGAAATCTTCATTAAATAAAATGAAGTTCTCATCAGCTAATTCTTCCATTTTAATAGAAGATTTTTGTGCTAAAGGATGTTCTTTATTTAAAACTACAGTCAGTTCTTCTTTGTTTAAAGATATACATTCAAATTTTTGATGATCTACTGGCAATGTTGTCACACCAATATCCACTTCATCATTAAGTATAAGGTTTTCAGTCGTCTTACCACCACTTTCGATTAAGTTGTACGTGATATTCGGATAAAGTTGATGAAAGTCTCCTAATACGCCAATAAATTTACGCATGCTCATCACTGCAGACATACTAATAGTGATATGACCTGTTTCTAAACCATACAAACTATTAATTTCAGTGGGCAAATTATCATATAGTGCGATGATTTCTTGACATTTCTTGAAAAAAATTTTACCTGCATCAGTAAGTACTAAACTTCTTTTACTCCGGTCAAATAAAGGGACAGCCATCTCTGCTTCAATATCCTTAATTGCTTTACTGATAGTTGGTTGCGCAATATACAAGGATTTTGAAGCGTTTGTCATACCACCTTGTTTGACAACTTCAACAAAGTATTTCATGTGTTTTATATCCATGCATATCCCCCTAGTTTTGATATAATTCAATAGTAAGTTTAATTATACAACAAAATTGACCTTTCTAGCGATTAATATATTTAAAAACTATAATTCAAAACATTTTATTTAGTTTTTCAAGTATTTTAAAAAACGAAAATATGTTAAAATAAAAGTCGGCTCATAAAATATATTATGAGGTGAGATATTGAGCTTTTACGAATTTATGCAAAATTTCCTAGGTGATGACACGCCATTAGGTGAATTGGTTGATTGGATTAATCAAGATATCAATTTCCCTAAAGACGTGACGAGCCAAAAAGAAATCTTGACATATTTTCGAAATCATCCATGTCCGGAAAACATACCAGTGACGAGTATCAAACGGGCACTAGCTGTTTTCAACCAATTCACTAAAGTATAAATTGATGTTATGACATGACTTTAACATTTACGCATACTTATATACATGGAGTTAATCATCTCGTACCTGAGTGAGATTACATTTTATTTGAATGTAGTCTCACTCTTTTTTTACTCAAACGATTATTACGATAAAAATATGTATATTTCATTAATGTTACATTTACTTTGATAATTCATTTCTTATATTGTATAGCGCATTTTTAAATACTATTATTATTACTGTCATTAAATAAATACATTTTTTGGGAGAAAGAAATGAAATTCAAAAAATTATTATCTCGTATTATTATCGCTACAATGATTACATTTACTGGAACACTCTCATATCAAGCTATTGAACAAACGCATATTTCCCATGCTGCACATAATTATTATGGTAAAAAACAATGCACTTGGTGGGCATTTAAACGTCGTGCTCAATTAGGTAAACCTGTATCAAATCGATGGGGTAATGCTAAGAATTGGTATAGCAATGCACGTCGATCTGGTTATGCAACTGGACATAAGCCTCGAAAATACGCTGTTATGCAATCAACGAGAGGCTATTATGGGCACGTAGCAGTGGTTGAAAAAGTATATAAGAATGGAAAAATCAAAATTTCTGAATATAATTATAATGTGCCATTAGGCTACGGCACACGCATTATTAGTAAATCGTCTGCACGAAACTATAATTATATTTATTAATCAAATCAAACAAACCGTCAAATAAGTATATCCTTGAAGCTATATATCAAGATATACCCGTTTGACGGCTTTTTAATTATGACTTTCTTATATTCATCAAGATTTCTTGAGCTTTGGCAGTATTAGCTTGTGATTCATATTTGAGCGCTTCAGCTACTTGCGCAATTTCTTCGCCTTTTGCACCTACAACAATCGCTAATGATTTATATTGTAAACTCATATGTCCTTGTTGTATCCCCTCAGACACTAGCGCTCTACATGCAGAGAAATTTTGTGCTAATCCAACAGCAGCAACAACTTGCCCTAGTTCCTGTGCATTTTCAACATTAAGCAAATTTAATGAGGCTTTAGCAATAGGTAAAACTTTCGTACCTCCACCTACTGTCGCTAAAGTCATAGGAACTTCAATAGTTCCAACCAATTTATTACGTGAGCGATCATATTCCCAAGTAGCTATCCCTCTATAATGACCATCTTTGCTTGCATATGCATGAGCACTTGCTTCAACTCCTCTTGTATCATTGCCTGTAGCCAATACTACAGCGTGTATACCATTCATCACACCTTTGTTATGTGTTGCAGCACGATGTATATCTACTTGTGCAAGAACTGACGCTCGTTCCATACGTTGTGCTACCTCTTCGCCACTTCTCTCTCCTCTATGTAAATCTTCAATATCTATTTCCCCTTGTACTTTTACTACTGATGCTGTCGCATGATTAGATAAAATACTCATTAAAACATTTTGATTTGAAAATTTAACTTTTAGATGTGCAGTGATTGCTTCTAATATTGTATTTAACATATTAGCACCCATAGCATCTTTAGTATCAACAAAAACCTTCAAAGATAATAATCGATGATTAGGGAATGTATCTATTTCAATACGTTGATATCCTCCACCTCTTGCTTTAATAGAAGGGTAAGCTTCATCAGCGATTTGATGAATTTGTGATTCTATTTGATATATTGAGTTAGCTAATGTGCCTGTGTCTTCAACATCATCAAAGACAATTTGTCCAATCATTAGACGTTCACTTGAAATTGTCTTAAATCCACCACTTTGATTAACGAGTTTTGCGCCATAACTTGCTGCTGCTACGACAGAAGGTTCCTCTACCATCATAGGTACTACATATTCTTTATCATCAACTATAATTCGAGGTAATAACCCTACTGGTAGTGCACCTTGACCAATGACATTTTCAATTAAACTGTTTGCGACTTCCTCATTAATTAACGGATGATTAAGTAATATTTCATAGTTTTCATCATCTAGCCAACCGTATTCAACAAGTTTTTTTAATTTATCTTTTCGTGTTAAATGTCTAAATCCTTTATCTAAACTTTTCATTTATGTACTCCTTTAAAATATCTTTATATTACTGTAGTAATGTAACCTTTTAACTTTCGCTTTAAATATCAACTGCTAACATTGTCTTGCACTCAAATAATTCAAAACTTTTCACAATTTTTGTAAAGCGCTTACATATTTATTATATATTCCTGGTCATGTCTGTTATATTTCATTGTATAAAACGAATTTTCTTTGGTATGATACTAGTGCTACTTCAAAAAATGAAAGGATGTCACACCTTATGAATATAGGTATAGATAAAATAAGTTTCTATGTACCCAAATATTATGTAGACATGGCTAAACTTGCAGAAGCGCGCCAAGTCGATCCTAATAAATTTTTAATTGGAATTGGTCAAACTGAAATGACTGTGAGCCCAGTGAATCAAGATATCGTATCTATGGGAGCCAATGCTGCTAAAGATATTATAACAGAAGAAGATAAAAAGAATATTGGTATGGTTATAGTAGCAACTGAGTCTGCGATTGATAATGCCAAAGCAGCAGCCGTTCAAATTCACCATCTTTTAGGTATTCAACCCTTTGCAAGATGCTTTGAAATGAAAGAGGCTTGTTATGCAGCAACACCTGCAATTCAACTTGCCAAAGATTATCTTGCTCAACGCCCTAACGAAAAGGTTCTTGTCATTGCTAGTGACACAGCTCGTTATGGTATTCATTCTGGTGGTGAGCCTACTCAAGGTGCCGGTGCAGTTGCAATGATGATTTCACATAACCCAAGTATTTTAAAACTTAATGATGATGCCGTAGCATATACTGAAGACGTTTATGATTTCTGGCGTCCAACGGGTCATCAATATCCCTTAGTTGCTGGTGCATTGTCGAAAGATGCCTATATCAAGTCATTCCAAGAAAGTTGGAATGAATATGCACGTCGCCATAATAAAACACTCGCTGATTTCGCTTCACTATGTTTCCATGTACCATTCACCAAAATGGGACAAAAAGCTTTAGATTCTATTATTAATCATGCCGATGAAACTACACAAGACCGTCTTAACTCTAGTTACCAAGATGCAGTTGATTATAATCGTTATGTCGGTAATATTTACACAGGGGCCTTATATTTAAGTCTCATCTCTTTATTAGAAACACGTGATTTAAAAGGCGGACAAACGATTGGTCTCTTTAGTTATGGTTCTGGTTCTGTAGGCGAGTTCTTTAGTGGAACATTAGTAGATGGATTCAAGGAGCAATTAGATGTTGAGCGCCACAAATCTTTATTAAATAATAGAATAGAGGTTTCTGTTGATGAATATGAACATTTCTTCAAACGCTTTGACCAATTAGAATTGAATCATGAACTTGAAAAATCAAATGCAGATCGTGACATTTTCTATTTAAAATCTATTGATAACAATATTCGTGAATATCATATAGCAGAATAATCTAAACTCAATTCTTTTGCTTTTTTAATTTTTTAAAATGAAAGAAACGAATTTACTATTCATACTTGCCCCCTAAAAACAACGTCATATAGCTGTTTTTAGGGGGTTTTTAATCCCAAGATAGTGCATTTCATCTATTATAGACCTCTACTATTTATATACTGTTTACCTACTATTCATAGATAAAAACGAATCCTATCCATAGATCAACATTGACAAATAACTAAAGCAATTCTATACAATAACGTATCTCAAGGTTTCGTTGTTTTTTTAGGTCTGTATAAATGTGTCATATCTATTTCTTCCAATTTTAATAATTTTATTTTGTTGTCTAAAGTACCTCCGTATCCTGTTAAATTTCCATCTTTACCAACCACTCGATGACATGGTATAAGTATAGAAATAGGATTACTCCCAACAGCACCTCCTACAGCCTGAGCAGACATTGCTGGCTTATTCATTGCTCGTCCTACTGTTTTAGCAATCTCTCCATATGTTTTAAGTTCTCTATAACGAATTGTCTGAAGTTCATTCCATACCTTCTGTTGAAAATCAGTGCCTTTTGGTGCTAACGGTACTTTTATCTCAGGATAATTCCCTTTAAAATACTCTCTTAACCACGCTTTAGTATCTTTAAAAACATCTAACGTATCCTTTGTTTTAATTCCTTTCAAATGTTGATTAGGGTATAAGACATGTGACAACGAGATGCCATCGTTTGTAATTAATTGCAATAAGCCAACGGGCGAGTCATACATTGATTGATACATATTTCTCCAACTCCTTAAATGTGTATATCATTCTAGTCATATCCTTATAAACTAACGCATTCTATTCTGAACATAATTTTATAATATAGATAATTGCTATATTTATGAAATTGGATAAACATTCGAATAGAATGTGATACACCATTAACGATAACTAAAATTGAAAAATGTCATCATTTATATATTAAGTCAATTATCGACAGGTCATACTTTAAGAAAGTCTGGAACTTTGATTTACGTCCCAGACTGGTCAAGATATAGAATTTAAAGTCCAACTCACCCTTTTGATTAGATGTCATTATATTTATTGAAAATTATAAAGTTCATACCCTTTATTTTTTGCATATTCTAATGCGAGAATTTCTAAAACATTAATGAACGCAGGTTCGTCTTTTACTTTTATATATTGAAAAGTGAGGCCGTATTTATCTGCAGTAATGTCTTTTAAATGATTTGGATTTAAGTCCTTATTTTGAGCATAAGCTTTTCTAAATTTAGTTGTACCTGTTTCTGAACGTGAATTGTATTGTCCTAATTTTGTATACAAATCACTATTTATAGGTTGATGTGTGGATGAATATCCTCCAGTTTGACCTACAAACACTGGTTTTTTCTCATCGAAAATCACATAGACACCAAACTTATCCTTAACTTTTTCTCTATCCTCTGGTGTAAACGCCAAAGCCTTTTTATGATCGTACTTAAATAATTTTTTTAGTTTCTTCTGATTATCTTCTAGTAACTCATTTAATTTTTTGCTACCCTTCATACATTTATTCCTCCCAATTAGCAATTAACTTATATACATACATTTTACATGTAGTATATCACTTTTTAAAACTTTTAATCATTATTGTATCGAACTAACATGTCAAAATTTTTATTAATACAAATAACCTCTTTCATTCGTAAATACATTTCTGAATGAAAGAGGTTTGTTATTGTAATTATCTATGACTTAATATGTGGAATATTTAATTTATTTTTATGAGATGAAGTATTCGTATCGCATTTGCAATTAGATTTACACCCACCACAATCACCTTCTTTTGAACGTTTAAAGAATTTTACTAATGTCATTGCTGTATAACCAAAAATCGCTATGAACAATATTGTATTGACTAAAATAAACATGACGAATTCATCCTTTATATAAATAATTGACTAACTTGATAGAATACGAACGTTAATATATATGCTGTTGCTATTGGATAAACAACCGCTAGTAATGTCCATTTCCAAGAACTTGTCTCTTTACGAATCGTAGCGACTGTTGAAATACAAGGAACGTAAAGTAAAATAAAAATCATGAATGCATAAGCTGAAAGTGGAGTGAATTGCTGTTGAATGACTTGTGTTAAACCACTTTCGCTAGAAGAGTATAAAATAGCCATAGAACTGATAATCACTTCTTTAGCAAGAAAGCCAGGTATTAAAGTTGCTCCTGCCTGCCAAGAGCCAAATCCTAAAGGTGCAATTAAATTCGCGAACCCTTGACCAATCATATGCATAAAACTTTGATTAATCGGGACATTAACACCGTGCGGACCGATGTATGTGAGTGTCCAAATAACGACTGAACCACCAAAAATAAAGGTACCTGCTTTTTTGACAAAACCTTTTGCTTTTTCCCAAGTACTGCGCCAAAGTGTTTTAAATGATGGAACACGGTATGTCGGTAACTCCACAATAAAAACAGACTGATTATCTTTTAATATCAATTTATTCAATAACGTACTTACTAGTAAAGCGACAACTATACCTAAAATATATAAGCTTAATACAACTAGTGATTGATGTGCTGAAAAGAACGCTCCTACAAAAAGTGCATAAACCGGTAAGCGTGCTGAACATGACATGAAGGGTGCAACCAATATTGTAATCAAACGTTCTTTCTCATTCTCTATACTTCTTGCTGCCATAATACTTGGTACATTGCATCCAAATCCAATAATCATAGGAATAAATGATTTTCCACTTAAACCTATAGATTCCATTGTTTTATCCATTAATACAGCTATTCTTGCCATATAACCTGAATCTTCTAATAAAGAAATAAAAAAGAATAACACAACAATTTGTGGTACAAATACCAATACAGAACCCACACCAGCGATAATACCATCTGTAATAAGATCTTGAAGAAACGACGTAATATGTAATGTATTCATAACAGATTTAATCCATTCTGATAAAGGACCACTTATAAAAGCGTCTAATTGATCAGATAATGGTGTTCCTATCCATGTAAAGGTTGTTTGAAAAATAAGCCACATAATACCTAAAAATATAGGTATACCTAGATATCTATTTAATAATAATCGATCCACTTTTGAAGTAAAGAATTGTTTATCCTCTTCGGGATATTCTACGATATCTTCCAATAGCTGATTAATGTAATCATTTCGCACAGCTTCAATTCTTTGGCGTGTTGATTGTTCTGTCGCGTTACTTAACTTTCGCTTAATGGGTTCTAACTGTTCTAAAATCATGGCATCGAGTTCTTGATAAATTTGAACATTGTCTATTAAATACTGTATGGCTATAAAACGTAAACGTTCTGTTGGATACATATTATCCTGTTTGATAATTGAACAAATTTGTTGAATTGCAGTTTCAATTTCAGTTCCATAATTAATCTTAAATGCACGACGTTGATGTGGTTCTAAATAATTAAGCTCTCCTAAAAGACTATGTGTCCCCTTTGCCTTTCTAGCAACAATTGGAAATACCGGTACTTTTAATTTTCTCATCAAAGCTTGATAGTTAATTTTAATACCTCTTTGTGTTGCAACATCTATCATATTTAAACCAATAATCATAGGTTTGTTGAGTTCCATCAACTGTATTGTAAGATTAAGATTTCTTTTAAGCTGACATGCGTCAATAATGTTAATCATTCCTGTGAATGACGTTGACATTAAATAATCTGTGACAACCGTCTCATCTTTAGAAATAGGTGATAAATCATAAATGCCCGGTAAATCAACTAAATCACCTACATTATCTTTCAATTTTCCTACTTTCTTTTCAACGGTTACGCCACTCCAGTTACCTATATATTCGTAAGAACCGGTTAACGCATTAAATAATGATGTTTTGCCTACATTAGGGTTTCCAAGAATACAGTAGCTTTGAGTCATTATAACTACTCCTCTAATGTTATGAGTCGTGCATCACGTTGTCGTAAACTTAAATGTTGACCATTTACTTCAACAACGCTAGGACCGTTGAGTAAACATTTCTGTTTGATGCTAATTTCACTTCCAATGTTTAACCCTAATGCCCCTAAACGATACAACATATTTTTATTTGAAATCCCTATATGCTTCACTTTATATTTTTTATTTTTTACCCCATTGTTTACACTAATCATATTGTTCACACTCTCTAATTAATAATCATTATCATTATCATTTAACAACAGAATATGCCTTAAACTACTTTTTTACAATAACCAATTAACAGGATGTATGTCTTTTTTGTGAACAATACATTATTTTAAACGTTTATTCATGAGCCTGGGACATAATTCCTATCAAAATAGACAGTAAATGAGTTTTCATAAATTCATTTACTGGCTTCTTTATTTACAATACTTCGTATTGTTGGCTCGCTTTCTTAG
>NZ_JBXAHW010000020.1:0-33450 GCF_058795495.1 Staphylococcus sp. GW823-FHT05F06
AAATAAAGAAGCCAGTAAATGAATTTATAATAAACTCATTTACTGGCTAATTTGTTAGAAATTATGTCCCAGCCTCTAGTATGTAATGTTACCTTCTTTTACATTTTAACGCAATACTTTACATATTATTTATGATTAAAAAAATATCATTTTGTATAAATTATTATTTTTTAAATTTTATTTAACTTTAAACCTTTTATTTATTTTTTATAAAGAAGATCAAAATCCATTCAATAGTGAAAATATTTAAAAATAATAATGCGACTTATAAAACTACAAGCATTTGAATAATCAATAATAATGTTAAAAAGAGACAGCTTTATGATGGTATTGTAATTACAAGTAAATGAATATTAAATACAAAAAAGCTAGATACCTATAGGCATCTAGCTCTATTTATAAAACGTAGTTAGTATGAATAGATTATGTAAGTGATAACTTAGTAACCGAATGCATGTGCAATGTCTTGAATAATACCGCCAGCATTCGCTACGATATTAACGATACTTTTTGCTAACTCAGCACCATCTTCTGCTTGTGCTGCTGATACAGTATTAGCTATAGCTTCAGCTAATTTAGAAACATGTTCCACGTTGTATTCCCTCCTCCTAATTAAGTTATCTATAGAATAGCATTGCTTTTTTAATACAAATTAAACTCAATTTTAAACTTTTGTAAATAACTCAATCGTTCATTATACGTAATTTTGATTTATACTTTAATTTTATATATTAGCACACAATTAATAAGGGGTTTCAACAATTCTGCAATGCATTGTAGAATTATCTTGAGTGGTATTACTTATTATGCTTAAGAATAAAATCTCTTGGATTACCATATAATGATTCTGCACCTGCAACTTCTTGTTGGGCATAAGGATGATTAGAACTACCTCTTAAATTATATCCATACGTACGAACCCCATAAACAACGTACTGGCTATCTACCATAGGAGATCCTGAATCACCAGCTCTAAATTTATCTTTTGTCATGAGTTCTGATTTATTCGATGCTTCTTGTAAAAAACGTAACTTATTCCAGTATGCATATGTATTGTTCCCGTTCATCACTGGATATCCTAAAGAATATAATTTCTTGTTAAATTTTAAACTCTTAATTTTTTGATTGGTTGCAAGTTTAAGTGGTTGCACGTTAGCTTTTTGAGCCATATTTTCTTTAGTTTCAACGACAACCATATCGTATGAAGGGATTTTATATATCTTTTTAGCATGAAATTGATAGGGTATCTTTTTACCGTCTCTGTTTAATTGAAATTTTATTTTACTCGGACTCGTTCTTTGACCATTTTTCTTATCTACAACATGTGCATTGGTTACAAACGTATGATTGCCTACCATAAATCCTGTTCCCATACTATCTTTGCCTGGACCTTTCCAACCATCCATGTTCGATACTCTTCCTACTGCTTTATATTTATTTTTATGCGCATAGTTATAACGTTTTATGACTATTTGACTATTATCAACTTTCTTCGCTTTATGATATGCAGCACTCGCATTATGATCTTCCATGCCATTGTAATAATAATTTCCTACTGCTTTTGCCTCATGCTGTGTATCTAAAATCATCAATGATGGTACCAAAGTTATGGTTGCTAAAGCTGTTATGAGTGATTTTTTAAATTTCATTTTATTCATCCTTTTTATTTTTAAATTAAAGTACATACTAATTATTAAAAATTTATTTTCTGTATCAGTTCAAAAAGATAGTAACCTTAATATATTATATTTTCCACAACATTTATTATAATGATATATTTGAATTTTTGATAGTGTGCCTTTTTCAAAAAACTGTGTCGTAAAATTCTTGTATATAAGCATACTATCACAGTAATTAAGGGTTTCTTTCTCCACACTTCACACAATTTTTTAATACCCCTTTACTATCAATAGTTATCGAGTTTAACTACATAACTTTTGATATTGGTAAGCTTAATAAAACTTTTCAAACATACAAACAATTGAATATACCATTATTATTCAAAAGAATCCTTTCTAACGAACTATATACTATAATTAAAGTTTTACAAAAATTTGAAAGTCTAAATTTTACATATTTTATATATATAGCGCACTTCATTATTATGCTATAATCTTATTTTGGGTTGGTTTCTATAGATAAACCAACAATTGCATGATTAGTTTATATTATAAATATATTAATATTTAAGATTTTAGGAGATGCACAAATGCTTAAAATTAATTTTTTTAATAAGGAATATGGAGTTTTAAAATCACAAAATTACGAAAGAATTTCACTAGAATTATTGAACAAACATTACCATATAACTGAAAATGATTTTAAAAACAAAGATTATTGTTTGGATAAATTTAATAGTAAAGATATATTAATTGGTTCCTTTCAATCAAACAATCTAGATTATTACTTACACGTAAAAAATAAAAAACTTTATTTAACACCATACATAAATGGCGATAGTCCAGGCAGTTTGAATTTAAACATTAAAAATTCACACCATCGTTTCTCTATTCATAAATCGAAGTACAGTTTCATCGTTAAAGATACCTATTTTGGTGATGAGATTGAAATAAACAGTGACTTTTTTATTCCTGGAAGAAAGTCATTTATTAATGAAGTAGAAAATGGAAATCAAGATCCATATATCTATATAAAATTCACTTGCTTAAATTATGCAATATTTTTAGAATACACTATTGCAAAAAAAGATTTTTCTTTTAAAACAATCAAAATAAATGTACTGACAAATTCTCCACTCAAATTTAAATTTAACAGTGCTAACAATTTCACTATTTCTTCTAAGAAAGTATCACAAAAAGTTAAAATCAGTGCAATTAAAACCTTAAAAAGTCTTAATTTAGCTAAAGGATTCAATTCATCAGTCCAAAATTCTGTACTTTTAAAAATCAATTCTAATTTTTATATCATCAATAACCATAATAAAAAAATAAGTATTACAACTGATAAAACAAAAGAATTACTATATAAAAATAGTACTTATACAGTTAAAAAATATTGGGGCTCTCTCATTATAAAAGGACAAATTGGTTATAATACTGAAATAAGACCCAATACGTTATTAACAAGAGAAGGGATCATCCTCTCTAAGTTATCCTGGATTGACGACACTACTTTTATAGCTAAAGTTAAAATTAAAAATATTAGAAAACTATCTAATTTGCATAATACTGTTTTTTTAGGTATCGATAGAATCAAATTACATGCATTGCATTACAGTTTTAATGAAGAACAGAAGGTACTTTTAACATTTAACTCTATGAATCACGCTATCATTGCTAGAAAAAATGCAGGAAAAAATCTTTCTTTAGGAAATTTAAGCAGTTTAAAAATATATAATAGATGGCATAAATTTAAGATTTTAATCGCTAAAAAATACGCCCGATTGTATAGAATATTTAATAAGAATAAAAAAATTAACGTTTATTTTGAAAAAGAAGCTTCTAAAGCAGTAGAATCTGGGAGATATGTTTTTGAAAAGGTTTTAAGTCAAAAGCAACTTAAGTCTAAGAATGTATTTATTTTAGATAAACGTTCTGATCAGTATCACTTAATGAAAAATAAGTATGGTAATAATATAATTGATCGATTTAGTTTTAAAAATTATTTATATGTGTTTTTAGCAAATCACTTTATTTCTAGTGAGCTAAGTAATCATGTGATTAATACTAGAATATTCAATGATAGTCTAAATAAAAAAATCAAAGAAACACCATTATACTTTTTACAACACGGTATTCTCTTCATGAAACCGCATGACAATCCAAAAACAAGTGGATTCCATAAAAAAAACATGACTAATAATATAATAAAATCTGTCGTTAGTTCTGATTTAGAAGCACATGAGTTTAAAATTATGGGCTACAACGAATTTGATATGATGAAAACGGGTCTACCAAAACTTGATAAAGCTTATTTAAATAATGATGCTGATAAAATTACTTATATGCCTACTTGGAGACCTTGGGAAGAGTCAGAAATTATCAATGGGAACATCAAAAAAACAACTTATTACAAATCAATTTTAGACGTTATAAAAGCTTTTGAAAAAGAAAATATGCTCAATCGCTTGCAGATTGCAGCACATAATAAATTTTCTCAATATATGAAGAATAATTTCGATAAATATCAAAATATTTTTATTGAAGATCCTACTGATACGCTTACGAATTCAATTATTTATATTACTGATATTTCTTCAATTATATTAGACGCTGCTTATAGAGGCGCATATCCTATTTTCTATTGGAAAGAGTTTGATTATATTATTGAAAAACATGGGGGCACTAGTCCCGTTAATCCTGAAAATGCTCCTGGAGATGTCGTATATAGTGAACAAGATTTAGTCAACATAGTTAAGTATATAATACGCAATGATTACAAAATCCCTTCTAGAATAAAAGAAAATTATAAAAAGTTAAATGAATTTAATGACAATCAAAATACTCAACGTGTTGTAGACATATTAATAGAAGATAATATTATCTAATTATTTATGAAAACGCAGAATAAAATTTCAACACTATCAACCACTTTTAGATATATTATAAAAAAAAGAACCGTAGACATGTAAATCTACGGTTCTTTTTTGAATGAATGCACTTAGATTAATATTTGGCAGTTACTATGCAGAATGAAATAGGCTAATGATTATTTTATAGTTATCACAATAAAATGTATAAAAAACTGTAAAATCTTTTCTAGTCTCTGTATTTAGTATCTTTTATGTCTTCTACATCAACTTTTAATAATTCATTTTTTCTTTTTAATTCTTTATATTTACCAAATAAACATAAATTAAGTGCCATTGAAATAATCAATACTTTTTTCATATTTAACCCCTCATTTAGCTAAAATAAGAATTAACTATAGACTATATTAACATATAAATATTAGAATAGGTTGTATATACAGTAAAATTAAATTTCAAAAAGTGAGGAAGGTTATTATTTTGTTAAACAAAAGTATATCATTAAAGAAAAAAATTAAATCAAGTAATTCTAAAATTGCTAATAAATTAGTGAAAAAATTTATATTAAACGATATATGTTCAAATGATGATTATACTGATATCGAAATATATCTTGATAATTTTCACTTTTTCAATTCAAAGCTATTAAAAATCAGAATTAATCAGAGTAATTTTTCTTTTGAAACCATACGTGAAACTGCTAATATCATCAGATTAAGAGTTGAAAATAAAAATCTATTAAATAAAGGATCTATAGATTTAGAATTTATATATAATCGAAAAAAATTATGGATAACTTACAGTAAAAATTTAACTAATACTTTCATATTAAATGACTGTATATACTCACTTGAAAAGTTTAACTATATCCTTAGACTCAGTAAATATGAAAATTATTTAAAAACTTATAATCATAGTATTCAAGTTAAGAATATAGTGAAAGAAGAAAATCAATTATTATTAAACACAGAATATAATATAGATTCATTAATTCTATTAAATGTAAATGCACAATTTGAAATTCCTATATATAATAATAAATTAAGTCTGTCGGAATTAAGTAAAATTTCTCCCGAGGGAAAATATTCAATATTTGTAGCTATTAAAAAGAGTCTTTATCCCTTGGAGATAACTAATACACAAATTCTTTCTCATTTAACAACACAGCAGGAATGGGTAGGCAATCAATTGAAAATAAATTTCAAAAAATTAAATGTTCAAAATTTATTTATTCAAACTCTATTGAATGATAGCAATATCAAAATCAGTTTTGAAATAAATGAAAATGATTTTGACCATTATCATTTGTCATACTTGTGTCTAGTTGAAAATGACTTAACATATTTTAATCCTCAAAAATTAGAGACTATAGCTAATAAAAATAAAATAATTACTAAAATCAATCTTAATGATTTTAATAATGTTAAAAAGAAAAAATTAGCTATCGTTTTTGAAGATAAACTAAATGGTAAGCAAATTTTTTACATACTCAATACTAAAAATAAAGTGAGTTTCAAAGGAAGTTTTACATTTAATAATAAATTATATAATTTAAATATTAAAAAACAAAAAGGTATTACTTTATTAACTTCAAAACCTAAAATAAAGTCTGTAGTTAATTTCATTACAGACGATCTTATAAGCTGTCATCTAACTTATGCTAATATTCACGAAGTATTCTCTACTTATATCACATTCGAAGATAGAGAATCACAAAACAAATATGAATTACCTATATATAAAGGTGAACAAAGCATCGAGATACCGTATGATGAATTGGAAAAATTAAGTACCTCTTCTAAAAATATAATAGATATATTCTTATCTACTTATGATGGAAAAACGTTACTTCAAAAGGAAAAGATTAGATACACAGATGGTATCTATAAAAAAGATAATTATCTGTCATTTAAATGTATTGAAAAGGAAAACCAAAAATCATATTATATGATTACTTTAACTCCATTCAAGAACCTTAAAATAGAAAATTTTAATCTTACTAATGATGAATTTCAAATACTAGAAAATGGTAAAAAATCAAATGATATATGGCTTATTGGAGAAAGAAGAGACACTGCTCAAGATAATGGCATAACATTCTTTAAGTGGTTACAAAATCATACTCATATCGATGCTTATTATGTTATCGATTCTCATTCAAATGATTTTAAAAAAATCAAACATCTACCAAACGTTTTAAGCTTTGCTTCAAAAGAACATTTTGAGGTTGCATCAAAAGCGAATGTATTAATATCTACACATGATTTAGAAAATATTGTTCCTTATAAAACAGCAGCGCGTTTCTGGGGTTACGAAGATACTATCAAGGTTTTTCTACAACATGGCGTTTTAGGAAGGAAAAAAGTAGAATATGATAAAAAGTATTATGATTTTCCTTTTAATTTATTTAATGTCTCAAGTACTTATGAGAAAAAAGAAGTGGTTATGAAACAACTAGGATATCATGATGATGAAGTCGCTGTGACTGGTTTACCACGATTTGACCATTTACCTCAAAAAAATACTAATGAAATTAAAAAGATATTAATAATGCCTACTTGGAGAGACTGGTTAAATAGTACTTATGCCTTTGATAATAGCGATTATATGAAGCATTATTTAAGCTTAATTAATAGTCCTAAGTTGCAAGCTTTAATCAACGAATATGATATTGAAATTAACTTTTATCCGCACTATCGATCACAAATGTTTTTCAAATCATTTTTGACTGATAATAAAAGTGACATCAATTACATCGAGTTAGGCGATAAAACTGTTCAAGAGTTGTTAGTTGAACATGATTTACTCATTACTGATTACAGTAGTGTTAGTTTTGACTTCTCATATATGAAAAAACCTGTCATTTTCTATCATTTTGATGTCAAAAAATTCTTTAGAAAAGGTATATTAAGAAGTATTAAAGATACATTTATTGGCGATATAGCACATACAGAGAAAGAGTTAATTTCTTTAATTGAAGATAATATTAAAAATCCTAAAAATATGGAGTATCAAAATCTATCAAGCATATTCGATTATACAGATCATCATAATAACCAACGTGTCTATCACAGTATTTTAGATCTTATTCAAGACAATACGTCTTCTTAAGTTCATACTTGTCTCAATTCCAAACATAAGTCTAGGACGATGAATTCATGAGAATTTGTCATCCTAGACTTTTAATACATATTGATGAGTCCTGCATCTCCCTTACAAATATTGCAAAATATTTAACATTACTTATGTCGTATTTATTGGTAAAATTGTTGTAATAAAAATACATAGAATTGATGGGATATTATGAAAGTTAAACTTTATACGTTGTTATTATTACTCATTTTTCTGATAGCATGCGCTCCAACATCGACTTCACAATCACCTCATCCTTTACGTACGTTGATTGTTTATTCTCCTTATCCATCACATTTAATTCGTCCGATTTTAAATGATTTTGAAAAGCGAGAACATGTGAAAGTTGAAATCAAACATGGCTCAACTCAAGTATTACTATCTAATATTCACAAAGAAGCACTTTCTAAACGTGGGGATGTCTTTGTGGGTGGCGTGTTATCAGAGATGATAGATCATCAAGAAGATTTTGTTCCTTACCATAATCGTTCTACACTGAAACAAATAGAGGATTATCGCTCTAACAACCCATTAGTCACGAGCTTTCTATTGATGCCAACAGTAATTGTAGTGAATACAGATTTACAAGGTGATATGACTATTCATGGATATAAAGACTTACTTCAGTCTTCACTAAAGGGGCGTGTCGTTTATTCTAATCCTCATTCTACGACGACAGGATACCAACATATGCGTGCGATGTATCATATGCGTCACCAAGTAAGCGATGTTCATCAATTTCAACACCATGCTGTACAGTTATCTAAAAGTTCTCAAGTGATTGAAAAGGTGGCTAAAGGTGCTTATTACGCTGGATTGAGTTATGAACAAGATGCTAGAACGTGGAAACAAAAAGGATACCCTATCTCAATCATTTACCCTACTGAGGGGACGATGTTAAATGTAGATGGTATTGCTTTAGTTAACAATGCACAACCTCATCCCAAACGTAAAAAGTTAGTACAATATTTAACAAGCCGTTCTGTACAACAACGTTTGGCAGAAGAATTTGATGCTAAATCAATACGTAAAGACGTGACTGAAACAAATCACTCATCTATTGAAAACTTGGATCATATTCCACTAATCCCACAATCACGTGTATCCAATATTCCACATCATCAATTTTTGGAGATGATTCAATGAAGACCTATAAGCCGTACCGACATCAATTAAGGCGTTCGCTATTTGCCTCAACGATTTTCCCAGTATTTATGGTGATGATTATTGGTTTAATAAGCTTTTATGCTATTTATATATGGGTCGAACATCGCACCATTCATCAGCATACCTATCAAACTCAAACCGAATTACAACGTATCGACAAACATTTTCATACGTTTGTTACGCAGCAACAAAAACAATGGCGTCATGTTGATTTATCACATCCAGCTGATATCACAAAGATGAAACGCCAACTATTAAAACAAGTCCATCAACAACCTGCGATATTGTATTACGATTTAAAAGGTTCTTCACAATCTTTCACAAACAATTATGAACAATTAGACACAACAAAGATGTATTTAATATCAAAATATCGAATTGATTTTAAAGACGATACTTATATCCTTAAAATATATATGTCAAGCACACCACTACTTAAAAACATTAAGAAAAATAGTGGACAATCTGCACTCATTGTTGATTCATATGATACTGTTTTATATACAAATGACGACCGATTCTCTATCGGTCAAAAATATCAACCACCACAGTTTGGGTTTATGAACGAGTCTTTAAAACTCAATTCTCATCATGCGCATCTTATTATATATAAAGATATTCATGAAACCATTGAAGATGGAATTGCATTACTAGTTGTCATGGGTGTTGTTCTTATTCTGCTTGTTATTTTTGGATATATAAGCGCTGATAGAATGGCAAAGCGCCAATCTGAAGATATTGAAGCGATTGTCCGAAAAATTGATGATGCTAAAAATCGACATCTTGGTAGTTACGAACCGTTAAAAAAACATAGTGAGTTAGAGGAAATAAATAATTATATCTATGACTTGTTTGAATCAAATGAGCAATTAATACAATCTATTGAACAGACCGAACGTCGTTTACGTGATATACAATTAAAAGAAATTGAGCGACAATTTCAACCCCATTTCTTATTCAATACGATGCAAACGATACAATATTTAATTCCTCTTTCACCCAAAGTAGCACAAACAGTCATACAACAACTATCACAAATGCTACGTTATTCTCTACGCACAGCATCGCACACAGTCAAATTAGCAGAAGAATTAAGCTACATTGAGCAGTATGTTGCCATACAAAATATCCGCTTCGATGATATGATACAGCTTTACATCGATGCTACTGAGGGTGTACAACATCAAACAATTGGTAAGATGATGCTTCAACCACTCGTAGAAAATGCCAGCAAGCATGGTCGTGATAGTGAACCTTTAAAGATAACAATTCGTATCAGACTTACGAAGCGCAAATTACATATTCTGGTTCATGATAATGGCATCGGTATGTCTCCATCACATTTAGAACACGTGCGCCAATCCCTTCATCACGATGTTTTTGATACGACACACCTAGGTTTAAATCATTTACATAATAGAGCCATGATTCAATATGGAACATATGCACGTTTGCACATTTTCTCAAGAAGCCAGCAAGGGACATTAATGTGTTACCAAATACCACTTGTCTAGGAGGAATAAAGATGTTTAAAGTAGTTATTTGTGATGATGAACGGATTATACGACAAGGTTTAAAACAAATGATTCCATGGAAGGAATATCATTTTACAACTATTTACACTGCCACAGACGGCGTAGAAGCATTGTCTTTAATTCGCCAACATCAACCTGAACTCGTCATTACTGATATACGAATGCCTCGAAAAAATGGTGTTGACCTACTAGATGACATCAAAGACCTTGATTGCCAAGTTATCATTTTATCTAGTTATGACGACTTCGAATATATGAAAGCCGGCATTCAACACCATGTTCTTGATTATTTACTAAAGCCAGTAGACCACACTCAATTAGAGCATATTCTAGACATATTAGTTCAAAGGTTATTAGAACGTCCACATTCTACCAATGATGACGCGGCATATTATACTGCCTTTCAACCATTATTAAAAATTGATTACGATGACTATTATGTCAATCAAATTTTGTCTCAAATCAAGCAACATTATCACAAGAAAGTGACTGTTCTTGACTTAATTAATCCTATTGTTGTAAGTGAGTCATACGCCATGAGGACGTTTAAAGAACATGTAGGCATTACGATAGTTGATTATTTAAATCGTTATCGTATTTTAAAATCATTACATCTTTTAGACCAGCACTACAAGCATTATGAAATTGCTGAAAAAGTAGGTTTTTCTGAGTATAAGATGTTTTGCTATCATTTTAAAAAATATTTACATATGTCACCAAGTGATTATAATAAGCTATCAAAATAGTGCAATCAATCACGAAAAAGCTCCCTACCATAATGACAAAATTTATAGTAGGGAGTATATATTTAAATTCACTTAATCTTAAATTTTTAATTTTCTAATTTTCTTTTCTTCGTAATAAGCAACAATGGCTAATAGTATCATTCCTAAGAATAAAGCTACATAGAATACAATAAAGACATCTGTCCAACCACTCAACGTATACCCAAAAATATTTAGACCATTACGTGTTGGATCAGCGATTGCAGCCAGACCCACTTTAGCCATTGAATCCCCGAATAGATATGCGAATGAACCTGTCATACCGTTAGCGACACTAATTGCATTTTTAGGAACAAAGCCAGTCAGAGATACACCAATGAGTAACTGTGGACCGAAGATTAAAGCGCCTAATGCAAATAGAGAAATATTGACCATTGTCACACTTGTTGCGTTCGTATAAAACAGCACAACAAAGGTAATCATAAACATACATCCAATCGCTACAATCGCACGACGTCCTTTTAAAAGGTCTGAGATATAACCCCATAATAAACTGGCTACTAATGCTCCTATTTCAAAGTAGAAAATAGTATTAACCGCGTCACCCTTATTAAAGTGTAAATGCTCTGATACGTATAGCGGCGCCCAATTATCAATACCAATACGCACGATATATACGAAAACATTTGAGATACACAAAATCCAAATCACTGGATTTCCCAGGATATATTTTTTAAAGATATCCCATTTAGTCATACCTTGAGAATCAATATTTTCTTGATCGATAGGCTCTTCCCAAATTTCTTCAGCACGATTCCAACCTAATTCTTCTGGATCATCTTTCCCAATAAATAATGTCACGATTCCAATGATTAAAGCGATAATAGAAGGAAAAATAAACATCCCAACGACATTACCGTGGAAAAATGTATTCGCACCCCAGAGTGCGACACCGCCAGCAATTGCACCACCAATGTTATGTGATGTATTCCAAAATCCTAAATAACGTCCACGCTTTGTTCGAGGTGCCCACCTTGAAATCGTTGAATAACTTGCAGGCCCACCCACAGATTGAAATATACCGTTAAGCCCCCACAGTACAATTAATAGTCCCATCACAGAGCCGAAGTAACTTAATACAAATCCCATAATAAGTACTGTAATCGCAGATAATATTAATAAGAAGGAAATAATACGCTTCGTATTACGACCATCGACAAAATAACCGAGTAATGTTTTTCCTAAACCGTAAGTAATACTAAACGCTAATCCTATATAACCCAGTTCTAATGTTGATAATCCGATTTCTTCTTTTAATAACGGTTGTGCCGCTTTAAAATTGTTTCGAATTAAATACATCGCCATGTAAACAAAGAATACGACAAAAAACGCTTGCATAAAGTTTCTAAGCCATAATTTGCGTTGTACAGCTAATGGTATCCCTTTGTTTGGTATTTTATGAATATCAAAAAAGTTCATCCCTAACACCCCTATCATTTTCGTTAAAAAAAATATATCACATTAATGTAAGCGCTTAATATCCTTAAAAGTATTAAATTATCCAAAAAACTGAACTTAATATGTGAGGTGTTAGAAGAGTTGTGAGTTAGTGCTAAAGTTAATAAATAGTTAATGGCATTTGAAACATTTTCTATATAAAATACTTTGTATTGTATGAGCAAAAGAACATTTATATAACAAACAATGGAGGACATCATGATTTTAACTATCTTATTTATCTTTTTCTGTATTCGACTCATCAGCTTAAAGATATTAATGCAACATGCAAAACAGCTAAAGGTAGATGGAGCCGTGGAATATGGTATTAAAAATTCAAAATTTCTAGCCATTACTCACGTGTTGATTTACATGAGTGCAGCTATAGAAGCATTCATTCGTAAGGATACATTTAGTCTACTTAACGGCATTGGCTTAATCATATTGATCATCGCTTATATCATGCTATTTATAGTTATTAAGACATTAGGTCGTATTTGGACATTGAAATTATTTATACTGCCCAATCACCCTATTATTAAGTCAGGGTTATATAAAGTAACGAAACATCCAAACTATTTTTTAAATATCATTCCCGAATTAATTGGTGTATTACTACTAACAAATGCTACATACACAACACTCTTATTAGTTCCATATGCTTATTTTTTAATTGTACGTATCCGTCAAGAAGAGAAATTAATGAATATATAAAATAAAAAGCCTACAATCACGAAATTCATTATTAGACTGACCCCAATTTGTGGGAATTATATAAAAACACTTTCGTTGAATTCATATTAAAATGAATCATACGGAGGTTTTTTTCTATGAAAAGAGCTTCTTATTCAGTAGAAACAAAGTATAAAGCAGTTGAAATGAAAGCAGCAGGATTTTCAACAAAAGAAATTATGAAAGAATTAAATATTAGAAATAGGACGCAAGTGAAAACTTGGTGGCGATGGTATCGAAATGGGGAAAGTTATAGATTTTCACAACAAGTTGGTAAACAATATACCTACGGTAAAGGATTAGAAGAGCTGTCAGAAGTAGAACAATTAAAATTAGAAAATAAGAGAAAAGATATAGAATTGGATATTTTAAAAAAGTACAAGGCATTGGAAAGGAAGTGGTACCAACAGTAGTCATAGATTTAGTGGATCAATTAAAAGTAAAATATTCAATCAAATTGATACTAGAAGTATTAAACATACCTAAATCAACATATTACCGATGGAAAAACAAAACCTATAAAAATGATACCGTAACACAAAAAGTCATTGAATTATGTAAAGCTAACCACTATACCTACGGTTATCGTAAGATTACAGCATTGATTAATCAATGTTATACATCACCAATTAATCATAAGAGAGTACAGAGAATGATGCAGAAGCATCATTTGAACTGCCGAGTTAGACCTAAAAAGACGACAAGAATAGGTAAACCGTATTATAAAACGGACAATTTATTACAAAGACAATTTAAAGCGAGTTGTCCAATGGAAGTATTAACAACCGATATTACTTATTTACCATTTGGTCATTCTATGTTGTATTTATCTTCGATAATGGATATTTATAACGGAGAAATTGTGGCGTATAAAATAGATGATAAACAAGACCAAAGTTTAGTTAATGATACATTAAATCAAATCGATATACCTGAAGGTTGTATATTACATAGTGATCAAGGCAGCGTTTATACATCTTATGCTTATTATCAATTGTGCGAAGAAAAAGGCATTATCAGAAGTATGTCCCGAAAGGGAACACCTGCCGATAACGCCCCGATAGAAAGTTTCCATTCCTCGCTAAAGTCTGAAACTTTTTACATCAATAATGAGCTTAATCGCTCTAATCATATTGTAATAGATATTGTCGAAAAGTACATTAAAAACTATAATAATAATCGAATTCAACAAAAACTAGGCTACTTATCCCCAGTAAAATACAGAGAATTAATAGCCTAGAACATGGTGTTTTTATTAAGTTCCCGTTTTAAGGGTTCAGTGCCTTATGCCACATCTTTAAAGTGAATTTTTGAAAAGTGCGGCATATAAACATACATGATTGTAGGTATTTTTTATCGCAAGGATATAACTGATGATTTTATTATAACGTTTCGATAAACCCGTTTGCTAGATATAACGTTACTGTTAGGAATAAGGATGCACATTTTTAGTGTGCCCTATGTCTTACGTCAGACAACCTGAACACTTACCTTTGTATCAACAACCCATATTAACTTTGATTGGGTATCAATAGACATTTAAAGCGCTAAAATCATCTTCTCCTAAACAAAAAAGATAAATCCCAATATTAAATCTTGAGATTTGTCAATATTTAAATACTCTGATATGAAACATACTCAATAGATTGAATGATGATTACAAAGTCACTCTGTTCTTATTTACCAAACAAATTCGATGCTTTCGATTAAATATATTTACTAAAAAATAATACACAAAAACGATTCAATTGTTAATACAATATTAAAGGTAGATAAAGACTCCTATTAATTTGTATCTTCACATTCTCAACTATTACTGATATTATAATGCTGAATAACCGCCATCAATATTAAATACACTACCTTGAGTAAACGATGATGCATCAGAAGCAAGATAAACTGTTATTCCAGCTAATTCTTCAGGCTCACCTACTCGTTCCATAGGAGTTGTATTTGTTTCAGTATTATCATTTAGTATCTTTTCCGTTTCGATTGTTCTCATGTAACCAGGGGCAATTGCATTTACTTTAATTCCATATCTAGACCATTCTCTAGCTAAGCTTTTAGTCAGCATCGTCACACCGGCTTTAGACGTTTCATAAGAGCTCTGGTCTTGCGTTTTATTAGCAATCAATCCTAATACTGAAGAGACATTAATTATCGAACCACTACCCTTCTCAATCATTTGACGTCCTACTGTTTGCGCTACAGAGAATGCTCCATTTAAGCTTAAATTGATTTCTTTTAACCATTCTTCATACGAAATATTTTCAGTATCATCTTGAATTGAGATACTAGCGTTATTGACAAGAATATCTATTTTTCCATATTCCCTTACTACATAATCAACAATTTGATTTACTTCATCTGAATGAGTTATATCTAATTTTAATGATGTGGTTTTAACACCTGATTGTGTAGATATAGTTGTGGCTGTTTCTTGACCAATATTGGATTGCAAATCAGCGATAACGATATTTGCCCCTGCTTGTGCTAATGCCTCTGCCATAGCTTTACCAATGCCAGTTGCACCTCCAATGACCATTGCCACCTTACCAGTTAATTTAAATTTTTCCATAATGTTTACCATCGTCAATCACCTTTCTCGATTTTCAAAACTGTTTTTAAAATCATGAAAATATCATAAAAAATAACAATTTTTCATTAGCTTATGTATGATAATCCTTAAATCTGAAATCACTTCTGTGTCACAATTTAAAATTGTTCTTCATTACCATTACAAAGATATGTTTGAAAGCAAGAATTTTACTTCAAATTTTAAAAATTATGATAATGAATGATGATTCTGTCTCAATATATCACATATTAAGATGGTTTCGAATAACAAAGATAGATACTTAGTTTTAACAACGTTATGCGTCAATCATTTTTGTTGTAAACTTAACAAATTACTACAATATTATAGTACCAAAACAAAATGTCTCGAACAATAAAATTAATGTTTTTATTTTATTTACTTAATTAATAAAAAATCAATGCTATTTATAATAAAACGAACTCACACTCTTTTGTTCAACTTAAATATTCAACAATTAATTTCATCAAAAATGAACTTGAGTTTCACCTTTTAAAATAATAAGACACTCAATACTGAGCACTTTGTTTATCCTCACATTTTCGCATTAATTCATCTCTTTCATTCTCATTTTTAAGATGAAATCACATTGTTCACATTTTGTCTTTATGCCTCACTATCGCACATACTTCCTTATTCAATTAAATCGCACCTCCTTCCTATTTCCTATAAAAAACACCCCGTAACATTAGACTTTCTACCTAATGCTACGAGGTGCACACATCATGTCATTATTTCGTGACATATAATTCTATTTTTAAAATACTTATCTATTTAAATGTAAGTTTTTAGAAGTTTCACGGCGTGTTTCTCTCATTAATTTTTCGTCATTAATTAATGAACGACCGTATGTTGGTACCATTTCTTTAACAACAGGTTCCCATGCTTCTTTGTCATCAGCGAAGTTTTTCTCTAAAACTTCTAATACAACTGATAATGATGTTGAAGCCCCTGGAGATTCACCTAATAATGCAATCATAGAATTGTCGTCTGAATTGACAACTTCAGTACCAAATACTACGAAACCTTTACCGTGTTGTTCACTATCTTTAATAACTTGAACGCGTTTACCAGCAGTGTAAAGTTCCCAATCTTCATCTTTAGCATCAGGAATAAATGTTCTTAAATAGTTCATACAACCTTCTTTAGTTTTGATCATTTGATCAATTGAATATTTAATTAAAGGTACATTTTTAACTGCTGAAGCCAACATTGTAGTAATGTTATATGGTTTGATTGATTCGAATAAGTCTAGATTTGAACCGAATTTCAAGAATTTAGGGCCGATATTCGCATATGGACCAAATAATAATGTTTGTTTACCATTGATATAACGTGTATCAAGGTGTGGTACAGTCATTGGTGGCTTACCTTGAGGCTCTTTACTGTAAACTTTAGCCGCATGTTGTTTAATAATATCTGGGTTTGTACATCTTAAGAATTGACCACTGATTGGGAAACCACCTAGGTGTTCTCTTTGTTTAACGCCAGATTTTTGTAATAACGGAATAGAGTGACCGCCAGCACCAATAAACACTTTATCTGCTATTTTAGTTACTTTTTCTTTAGTTTCTCTATTTTCAACGACAACTTCCCATTTGCCATCTTCTCTTTGTGTTAAATCTACAACATCATGATTGTATTTTAATGAAACATTAGATTTTTGTTCTAAGTAATGTGCTAACTTACGTGTTAACGCACCATAGTTCACATCTGTACCTTCATCAATTTTACTTGCTGCCATTTGATGACCTGGTTCACGATTTTCCATCATTAATGGCATCCATTTTCTCATTGTTTCCATGTCTTCTGTATATTCGATTGTATCGAACATTGGAAGTGTTTTTAGTGTTTCATAACGTTTTCTTAAAAAGTTAACGTTTGTTGGTCCCATAACGAAACTGATATGAGGTAATGGTTGGATAAATTCTTCAGGATTAGAAATATCACCATTTTTAACTAAATTACCCCAGAATTGTCTAGATAATTCGAATTGTTCATTAATTTCTTGCGCTTTAGATGCATCAATTGAACCATCATCTTGTTCAACTGTATAGTTTAATTCACATAATGCCGCATGGCCTGTCCCAGCATTATTATTTTCATTTGAACTTTCAATACCAGCGCCTTCTAGTCTTTCAAACATATCGATATGCCAGTTAGGACTTACTTTTGAAAGCATTGTCGCTACTGACGTACCAATAATTCCTGCACCTACAACAACGATGTTTTTATGATTTGCTTCACTCATGTGCATGTTCCTTTCTAAATTTATATATTAAAATAGTACATATATAGACTTTACCACTTTAAACATTTATTAAACAATTAAGCGCGAAAACTCAGTAATCATTTATTTAAAAGTTGTAGTCAGCTATGTGAGTTTTGTGGTAATATCATCATGCGTAAAAATTCGAGATCATTATTATAAAGAAGGTTTAAATAAATCATGAAAGAAAATTTTTGGAGTACATTGCCACGTCCGTTTTTTATTCTGGCACCTATGGAAGACGTGACAAATATTGTCTTTCGGCATGTTGTCAGTGAAGCTGCGAGACCAGATGTATTTTTTACTGAATTTACCAATACTGAGAGTTACTGTCACCCTGAAGGTATTCATAGTGTGCGCGGACGCTTAACTTTTAGTGACGACGAACAACCAATGGTAGCGCACATCTGGGGCGATAAACCAGAACAATTCCGAGAAATGAGTATCGGCTTAGCGGATATGGGCTTTAAAGGTATAGATTTAAATATGGGTTGCCCTGTCGCAAACGTTGCGAAAAAAGGTAAAGGATCCGGCTTAATTCTACGACCTGAAACGGCAGCCGAAATCATTCAAGCTTCTAAAGCAGGTGGTCTACCGGTCAGTGTAAAAACACGTTTAGGTTATTACGATATCGATGAATGGCGAGACTGGTTAAAACACGTCTTCGAACAAGATATCGCAAATTTATCCATTCATCTACGTACCCGTAAAGAGATGAGTAAAGTAGATGCACACTGGGAATTAATCGAAGCAATCAAGACATTACGTGATGAAATTGCGCCAAATACACTATTAACTATCAATGGTGATATCCCCGATAGACAAACTGGTCTAGAACTCGCAAATAAATATGGTATTGATGGCATTATGATTGGTAGAGGGATCTTCCATAACCCATTCGCATTTGAAAAGGAACCACGCGAACATTCAAGCAAAGAATTATTAGGTTTATTACGCTTACATCTCTCTTTATTTGAAAAATATGATAAAGATGAAGCCCGACACTTCAAAAGTTTACGCAGATTCTTCAAAATCTACGTACGCGGCATTAGAGGCGCTAGCGAACTCCGCCATCAATTAATGAACACCCAATCCATTGCCGAAGCAAGAGAACTACTCGATACTTTTGAAGCACGTATGGATGCACGTTCAGAAGTATAAGTATGCGAGCGGTAAGTATAATAAACAATAAATGAACCTCCCCTGTTGAGTCAGAGGGAGGTTGTTTAATATTAAGTAGTAGTAAATCTCGAGCAATTTACAAAAGTGACATAAAAATAAGTTTTAGACTGATTACTTAAACATATAGTGGGCCGAAAAGTAAATGAGCAAACTGTTAAATATAGTCCATGCTTTTTATACAAAATATAGAATGATGAATATATATTGAACATCGTGAATTTTAAGTTAAACTGAACAATATTATGATAAATTAAATATAAGAAGCAAATATTTCATTAAAAATAAGGTGCATATCAATGAAAAGATTGATTTTTATAGTTGTTATTCTCTTTATCCAAGCCTGTAGTTATGTTGTTATTAACTTTTTCTTCTTCGACATGTGGGTGATTCACTCTAGTGAACAACAATTAAATCAATCCATACAACATCATGACACAAAGCAACTTCATAAGATTGCTAAAGATAAGCAGACATATCAGTTTTTAAAAACTATAAAAAAAGCCGATTTCGAAAATGCGACAGATAACCAAGGTGGTGGGCCTATTGGTTATTATCGTTTAGATATTAATAAAAAACCCGTCGGACTTACAATCAATATTAAATATAACTTCCTTCCAGAAAAGACAACTATTAAATCAATAAAGTTATATCAATAAATATATATAAAGAAAGGACTATAGCACAAATAAATGTCTAAAGAATTCTTAACATATAGTCAGTTGGTGGCAAAATTAAATATTCTTATTTCAAATTTGATTCATCAGCAGGTCGATTAGGTATCAGTATGTTACTTGATGATGCAATAATATTAATTAAGAGTATTTCTGAAGAATAATAGTGTTGATATTGTACACAAAATAAGGAGTGAATAAATTGGAAAATTTAGGTTTTTTGTTAGCTATTGGATGTGCTTTATTTGTAATATTTGTTGTACCGTATTTTGATAAGAAAAAAAGTGAAGTTGAATATAAAGTACAGGTATAACATAAGTTTAGTCAAAGTACAGTTAATGAAATGTACCTTGTCTTATTTTAATACCAAGCATTTAGTATATAGAATGTGATATTTAGATACTTTGATTCATGATAGTTTAGAACTAATATTATTATGCTTCTTCTGCAAGTATTCCATATGTCAAATCTTTATTATGTATGAATCCTACACTCATTCATCACAAATAAGAGGTAGCTACTCTATGTCAAAAAAGAAAATCTTGATCTTTATTAGTGTTATATTAATCATTTTTGGAGGTGTCTACCTCAAAATGAAATATGACGAAAAAGCAAAACAGAAAGAAATCTACTACAAAGAGCAACAAGAACGTATCACGCTTTATCTTAAATACAACACTAAAGAACCTAATATCATCAAATCTGTCCATTTCACAAGTTTAAAACAGGGACCAATGGGTGACGCTGTTATTGAAGGCTATATCAATAACAATAAAAAAGATGATTTTGTTGCATTTGCATCACCTGAAAACAATTATCAATTTGGAGGCAGACTTATAGCAGACGTTAAAATATTTAAATTACTTAAACCGGCTAATGAATCTAAATCACCCGATGAAATCAAAAAAGATTTAGACAAAAAGAAAGAACACTAAAAATTTATACTGAACCACAAGAAGTATTATTTAGTGTAATATTTTAAAGGCTTGTCTTCTACAATTTTTTAGGGGGCAAGCCTTTGATATTTTTTATTCTTACTTTTTTTAACCATTTAAATATTCTTGAAAAACTTTAATTTTAAAATAAAATTTATCATATTCAATCATAAAAAACACCCCACAAAGATAGATTTTAGTCCAACTTCTGGAATGCACATCATAATAAATGAGTTCTTTTTCCTTCATTTACGTTTAATGGTGTTTTCTCGTCTTTGCTTAATCAACAAGTAGACAGCATTTGCTATTCCTAACAAAGTCCAAATTATTGATAAATAAATATTATCAAAACTATAGATTTTAGGCATGAGTATTAAAAACATAATATTTAATATTAATGATATACGATGAAGCTTACCAAAATGATTCATTTGAATAACTTATCCCCTCTTCATTTATTACTTTATTAAAAATTTTGCTTTATTCCAATTGTATCATTGGCATTGAACTTTAAAAGTCATAAAACTAAAAATCTTTGCTCAATCCATATGTGTTTGAATATTTTCCAGACCATCCATCAAGCAAAATTGAAGTGCTTAGAAAATAAAAATTGAAAAATACAAAGAAGAATTAATGTTAAGTATATAAAAAACAACGCTAGCTTTTAATATGCTAACGTTGTCAATTTCCTGGGAAATCAATTTTCTTTTTCTAAATTTTTAATTTCGACAGTTGAATATACTTTTACTCTATTTCTTCCCCGTTTTCATCGTATTTTGTAACTTCACCATCAGATGTCACAATATAAGAACCTTCGAGGTTGCCTTCCTTATCTAAAATAGAAAAGCCCCAATCTCCGTCTTCGTTCTGTTCGGGTTCTTTAAATGTATATGTATCAGTATCTAATGGGTGACCTTCATACGCTTCAACTTTATCTATCACATTACTACGTGTAACTTTATCATCATTAGATGTATCACTATCACTGTTAGACGTCCCTTCATCTGACGTGTTAGATTCACTTGAATTTGATGATTGACTTTGTGTAAACGCAATTTGATTTGCTATATCTTTATAATTTGAACTTTTACCGTATTTATTTAATAGTTCATGTAAATCTAATTCTCTTGCTGCTTCCGAATGCGCATATTGTTGATATGTTCCTGAACTTTGTGTGCCTGCAATTAATACCTTTTCATTACCAATACCGATAAGCGTCACAAATGATCCTTTAGATGGTTTTGCAGTATAGAATTTCATATCACTAGGTGCACCTTCTACTTTTGTTGGTAATGCTTCCAACTGATACGTATGAATACTTTTACGTTGGCCCCCACCGTTATAGTTTGCATAAAATGAATGATTTCTTAATTCACTTGCGTTAACGGCATATTGAGAAACTGAGGGATCATTGATAGCTAATGCTACTTTTTGCGATTGAGTTAAATCCTCGACTCTATCTCTAGACTTATTGTTATTACTTGAATGACCATTATTAGAATTTGAATTTTTATTATTTGAAGCTTGCTCGGTTTGAGTGTTACTATTTTCTGATTGCTTATCAGTCTGATGCTGTCCTACCAAATCTCCAAAATCGCATCCTGCAAGTAATGTTGTTACTGTAATTGCTCCGATTGCTAACACATGTTTTTTCATTTCGTTTCTCTCCTTTAAATCTAGAAATTGTCACTGCTGTGATTATATGTGTCGTTCATACTTCAACCAGTTTTACACGATTACTAAATCCATAATTTAATAACGTAAATTTGTAAAAACATTATTGTTCCCTTGATTGTTAATTCCCGTTATTAAATTTATTTTAATTTATAATAATTATAATTGCTACTAATCACCTAAATAATTTGCACAATATTTAAAAATTTATAGATTTAGAAGTAACTAAACTTAAAATAACTTATAACATATGCTTTTATACTTCTTAAACTAATATTTATATACCTTAAATTAACAGTAGAAATGTGTTTAAAAATAAATTAATATAACAATATAAATAAAATATAAAAGAGTTGGAGGACAGTTAATTGAAAAGGTTTTTTACAGGACTGATTCTAGTTTTTCTCATTATAATGCTAGGATTTGCAGGGGGATTGGGATACAGTCATTATAAAGATTCAAAATCGAACACTGATGTAGCTTCAAAAGAGACTCAGACTTCCAATAAAAACACTCATGAAGATACAACTTCACAAGGTAAAATGCAAAATCAAGTTAATAGCCAAACAAACGAAGTATCAAATGGGACATCAACTAAAACACTTAGTGAAAAAGCAAAGCAGTTAAGAGAAGCTTTTAACGTCAATGATGAGGAAGCTCAAATTTTAGCAGATGAAATCGATAGAGCAGATGTAAATAAAGATGGCACGATTACAACGGATGAAATGACGCCTACTTTAGATCGTTTTACAAAAGAAGGGAAATTCCAACCATCTGCTGGTGGTACAACTAGCGAAACACCTCACCCTAAATATACAGCAGAAGATGCTAGACATATGTCTGATGATGAATTTCTAGACGCGTATACAGAAGGCATGTCAGATGATGAAGCTGCTACTATTCACGAAAGTGCTCAAGAATCTAACGAGTATATGAAATTTTTAAGAGGACAAGTTGAAGCACGTGCAAAAGGACAGGGCGGTAATTATTAACCAAACTGATTAAAATAAGTAAATAATTAAACTCAGTGATACCTGGGTAGGGAATAAGAAAAATGTGTTGTCTTATTCCCTATTTTTGATTGTTATAGAAAGTGTATATATTTCAATTTTAATGACTAAATCAATTCGAAAAGCAGATATATCGAAAATTCATTAAATATGTAGAAGATGTTCGATTAATAAAGAAGAATTAGCTTATTTATGATCTCAACTTATACTTTTGCCACCTCTCCTATTTCAATAATTCCATATTTTAAACATTATCAGATTCTATAAATTCGCGTACATGTGTATAAATACCTTTGTAATAAGGATATTTTGTATTTTTAAATTTACGCTTCATTTCCTCATCTTGACTGTTAGACATAATCATTGCGTGATCTAAATAACTTAAAAACGCTTCATCATTACCACTATCACCAAAGCCAATAATCAATTCTTTTGGAACACCATATTTATTCATCAAAAATTTTGTGGCATATAATTTTCCTGCATTTCTTGGAGTAAAATTAATATCATAAGCATTTTCAGGATCACCTGCTAAAGGATTACAACGATTAAATGTCATCGTATAGTCCCTTATCTTAGAATACTGAGTGAGGTCTTCTAAAATTGTTTTATCTAAATGCGTGTCACCCGAAGAATAGAGATAGAAATTGTACAATGTTTCATTGTCTCGAAAAGTTCTTTGTGGTATAAACGCTACTTTATGTTTAGAAGAAACATGTTTTAATATATCTAATATATCTTCCAATAAGAAACGTTCTGTCAACACTTCGTTTTTATATTCATCAGATTCAATATATTCACAGTTATTCCATGTAAACATTTTAGAACTTAAATCTGAAAAAATATGTTGAGGTTTATATGACATACCAACGTTACTCATTTTTTGAAGTACGCTTTCTATAGTACTTCCTGTTAAAATAGCCGTAATGACATTGTTTTTAGTAGTTATATTCTGTAATAAACCTTCCATTTCTCTTAAATAAGGCATATTCGCTTGATGCGTATGATGTTTGTAGTAAGTTTCATCAAAGTCGAATAATATTAAGCGTTTTGTCATCTTCATTCCTCCAGTATCATTTTTTAAATGATAAATAATAATTACGCTCTAAAAAATGATAAAAAACCACGAAAACAGGATAAAATTACTTGTTTTATTTGTAGAATTTTTGATTGAAATCTTCTGTGTTGGTAGTAGGACTTAAAACCTCCTTATGTATGTCTCAAGGTTATATATATAATATCAATAAAATAACTTTGTCATCTATCTATAAACAATTTCATACATGCTGACGTTATAACAACTTTATTCAACAATGTTTTTCAAATCACTATCACTCATGACTTATCATAATAAAAATAAAGCATCCTTCACTTTGCGATGAGGGATGCTTTATGAATTTTCACATAAAAAATGAATCTACAGACTATTCTTTTTTATTCAATTCTTTATCAAGTTTTACAAGTGTTGGTTTCGGAATATGAATGCCTTCTTCACTAAAGTATTGTATGACCTCTTTACGAAGTAAACGTTGTCCTGGAAAATGCATTCCAGGCTTAACATGTGCTAAAAGTTTAATCACCATTTCATTGCCATCAACACTATCTAAACCAAGTAAATCTGGTGCGGATACAAATATGTCATATTTATTCTTTAATGTAGGTAAAAATGTTAATAATTTCTCTTCTATCACTTTATAATTCTCATTTGGAGAAATCGGTATCATCACAATAGGTGAAACATCTGTAGCAGAATAATTAACTATTTCACTAATCATACCATTAGGTAATGTATAAATTTCTCCAGTATCTGATTGTATACGCGTTGATCTTAAACCAATCGTTTTAACCGTACCTTCAGCAATTGTTACCCCAGATGCATTAATTTGAACATAATCACTCACATCAAACTGTCCTTCAAATATGATAAAGAAACCAGTAATAATGTCTTTTACAATTGTTTGTGCTCCGAAACCAACGGCAACACCAACAACTCCAGCTCCTGCTAAAATTGCTGATACACTAATACCGAAACGTGAAAGTATTGACGTAAGGACAATAAACCATACGACATAACTTATTAAATTTTGAATCAATGTGGATAGTGTTTCACTTCTCTTAATTTTATGACGGTTCTTTTTCTTTTCATTAACGTTGAAAAATTTAGTAACTAACTTTCTTGATATCGCAATTACAATCATACCCATCAAGATATAAGCAAGTATAATTAAAAGATTAACCAAAAGATTTTGATAGAACTCTATTTTCATCATTGGCTCAAATAGTTTATATAATGTGTCCTTAAACTGACTCATAATAACAACATGACCTCCTATTGTTAAAACAATTAATATTTTCAATGTATAAATCTTTATAGATAATGAGCAGTAAGTCATTTCTAAATATAACACTTATAAATAAACATAGCACCCTTCACTTTTTGATGAAGGATGCTTTATGAATTTCTATATAAAAAATCATCTTAAGAGTACTGATTTTTTAGTCACTTCCAGGTGTAATCATAAAACCATCCATCGAATAACCTTTGACATTTTTTCAAACTATTATTATTCGCATTTTCAATTTCAGAAATGATTTTGGATACTGCGCTGGTTTATTCATAGTTTCTAATTATATTACCTGGTTTTATTTTATATTCAGTACTGTTCATGATTCATCACGCTCAGTCGGTTTAAAATTAATACTATCCGTAAAAAAGATGTTTTCTTTCTTATTCTCTACAAAGGTAAATTCTAGGTCTCTATGACCTACGGATGATCCTTTTAAGTCGCCATCCCCTTTTAACAATAGTTTAGGTGCTTTTTTAGTTGGGATGTCATATCTTTTTCTTAATTGTTGTACGTTATATTCATTATTACTCAATTGATATTTCGCAGAATAACTAGGAACATTAGGATTGTATAAAATATCCCCGTTTTTATAATCCTTTAAGTTTTTAAAATTTCCATATTGCACAAAAAATTTGAAGTTTTCAATTTCTTTTTTTAACTTATCATCAGATATTGGCTTTGTTGGAAAGATCTTATTATGGTTCATTTTTACAGGGTATTTCTTTTCATTCTCTATCGGTCTACCATTACTATCATCTTTTATCTTATCTATTAAAAAATACCCTTTGGCTGTTCTAGTGTTGCGATTGATATAGAGAACCATACCTCTTGAGGTCATAATTTTACCTTTTGGCTGTTTTGTCATTTCAGACCTAATAATCCATGTTCCTTTGTCATCTTTATCAAACTCTTCATCACGATAGCCCTCTTTATCATAAAAGTCTTCTAGATTTTTAGTTGGATACACGTCTAACATTTTATTAAAGTTTTGTTTGATTTCCGTTTCTTTGCTATCTTCTTTATTTATAAAACCACATCCTCCAATAAAAATCGTTAAAATTAAGAAACTTACAAATACTATTATTTTGCTTGAATGTTGCATATTTTCACATCTTTCTATTTATCATAAATTGGTAAACATTATATAAATCAACTTCTTAAACATCTACATATTACCAAACAATGAACATATAATACATTTAAGATGGAATTCAAATTTTATTTTACTTTCATAATTAATAAATAAAACCCGCCTCACTTACGATACGCTTCTGCGTATCAGTTAATGATGCGGTTTCTTTTTCTAGTTTTTATTTTTAATACTCAAATGATTCTGTATACGTCGGTGCCTACTGAAATATATTTTTTCTAAAGAAGGTGATATCGTAAAATCACTTCATGAAATAGCACGTGATGTCACAAATATTGTTATAGAATATATGAATTGATAGATAAGTAGCTCAAAATGATTTAGAGATAAGTTCAAGCTCAGAACCACGAGGCAATATTAAACTTATTATTATAACTTATATTTTTCATATAAAATATATAGTTATAAATAAAAATAATCAAAAAATAATTTATATTGGAATTGTTATTCGTTTATCATATGTAAATTTATATTAAATATAATAATTTGAAATCTTTTAGTGTTATAATCATTTTTAAATCCTCTAATGAAACAACATATGGATTTAGACATTGTAGTTTAAATTTTATTTTTTAGGTACCATTAAATATTCACCATATTAAGATTTGTGATCTTAATTATTCAATTTATTTAGCTGTAACTGAATTCCTTCAAATTGGCTTAAGACGTATGTATCATGTGAAATAATGATTAATTGTGTCATCTTTAAGGAAATCAACATTTGAAGTATAGCTTCTTCATTAATGACATCTAAGTTGGTTGTAGCTTCATCCAATATGAGAATCTCTGGTTCTAATATTAAAGCTTTAGCTATCCAGACGCGTTGAAATTGGCCACCACTTAATGTCGAAACTTTATGATTAAGTATATCGTGTGGTAAATTACACTGATCAAGCACTGCTTCAATGCTTGATGTATAACGCTGTTTATTTACCTTATAATTCTTAAGTGGTTCTAATAATGTAGCTAATACCGTTTTACGCTGATTTAAAGTATCACGTTGATATTGAGGTACATATTGGATGTGCTTCATCCACTCTTTAGACGTATAAGATTCACGTAAGCGCCCATTAAGATATAATTCGCCCTGATAATCCGTATCTAAGCCAGCGATAATCTTGGCTAATGTGGATTTACCACAACCACTCTCCCCACTTATGAGTAAGTGCTGGTCGTTAATTGTACATGATATCTCTTTAAATATCAGTTGCGTGTCTATATATTTGGTTAATCTCTCTATTTTAAGCATAAGGTTGTCTCCGATGTGCAATCGTAATTAATTTTTTCGTGTAATTATGTGTCGGCTTAGTTAAGATCGACGCGGCCTCACCATTTTCTATCAATTTACCTTGCTGCATAATACTAATATGTGTGGCACAATCTTTCACTAAGTTAATATCATGTGTGATAAAAACAATGGTCATTTGGTAGCGCTCCTGTGCCCTAAGAAGGTAATGCATAAACTTTTTAATATTTTCTTGATCAAGTGCACTCGTTGGTTCATCTAAAAATAAGTAGTTCGGACGTCTAATTAATGACATTATAAAGGCGACACGTTGTGCCATACCTCCACTAAGTTCGAAGGGATAACGCTCAAGCAATTGTTCCCCTTGTCTTAAACCAAGTAATTGCATCATCTGTAAGACATCTTCCTTAATACGCTGTTTAGTGAGATGTGTGCGATTGGCTTCATAAATGTATTGGAAATGCTTAGCTAATGTTATATTTTGAAACATATTACTTTGAACATCTTGAAACACTGCATCTGTTTGAGTTAAATCGATGTCAATATCTCCTTGATAACATAATTGTGATTGTTTCATTCCAAGTATTGTTCTTGTTAACAGTGATTTCCCACTGCCACTTTCACCTATAATGCAATGAAATGCACCTTTAGTTACTGTCAAATCAACATCCTTTAACAATACTTTCTCTTGATCTAAAATCGATAATTGATTGACGTTGACTACCGTATTTACTGCGTTATTTTTTTGTTGATAATTTGACATAATAAGGCGAAACCTCCTAACAATACACCAGGGAAGAAGAAGAGCCACGGTGCGCCGTTGAAATAACTTTTCCCATCAAAAAGAATTGTTCCTAACTCAGGCGTCGGCGGTTTAATACCTAGTCCTAGAAAAGCAAGTCCAGATATGCTGAGCATCATTTTGCCAAAGTCAGCCGTTACCAAAGCGAATATACTACTTAATAAATGTGGAATCACATGTGTTACTGTCGTTTTGAATGTTGAGTTCCCACTCAATCGTGCATATTGAACAAATGGACGTTTTTGAATATCTCGCGTTAAATTTCTGAAGTAACGTAAATAACGTCCTATCCATCCAATCGTTAAAGCAAGTATCAAACCTATCATGGAGTTACTTACTAAACTTAAGATGACTAATGCGATAATAAATGACGGAATAGCCAGCAACATATCGGCAACAAACATGATGATTTGATCTAACCATCGTCTTTCTATGCCTGCAATTAAGCCAAAGATAAGTCCCATACAAACGCTTAATAGAATCACTATGCCTGTTAAACTCAATGTGACAAGACTACCGACAATCAGTCTTACTAAGAAGTCTCTGCCTAATTGATCGGTACCCAACCAATGTTGTCCATTAGGTGACTCAAGTGGGTTCAAATGTTGCGTGTCTTGCATTAAACCATACGTAATTAATACAACCATCAAACTCAATAGTGAACCTATTGCGATGTACGTTTGATATTTTTTCATCACATCGTACCTCTTTTCTCATTGCCTGACTGCTGGGTATGACGTCGTCGAAGTCTAGGTTCATTCTTCAAAATAATCACATCGCCTAAATAATTCATTAGCATAATAAAGACAATGATAAAGATGACAATGCCCTGAATCAGTGGATAATCTCGTTGGTTAATAGCATTAATCAACAATTTACCTATACCAGACATGCTGAAGATGACTTCTAGTATTACGGCTTTTCCAATTAAATGAATGATACTGTTAATTGAAATCGTCATTAGTGGTGCAAATATCTCTTTAATTTGTACGATGATACGCGCTTTTAACGAAAAATGTCTTAACTGCGCCAGTTGATACGCATCTTGATCTAACGTTTGTGTAATCAGATGTGCTGTCATCAATAAGATATGACACCCTTCTATAACAACAATTGTGAAGATTGGCAGCACAAAGTGTTGCCATGAATCACTACCTACAAATGGTAACAATTGCCAACGTACGCCTAAATAATAAATGAATAAAATAGCTAACCAGTATTCTGGCATTGAGGTCATCACTTGGGCGAATCCACGAATTCCATTAGCGTAACGTGTATGCGGACGCGTCCCAACGAAGTAACCAACAATATAGCCAAATGGCAACATGATACAACTAGAGACAATGATTAGCACAAGCGTCGGCACGATGGCTTCCATTATCATAGCGGTAACTGCTTCGTTCGTACTAAAGCCGTATCCTAAGTTGCCCGTGAGTGCATGTCCAACCCAATCGATATATCTTAGTAACACATGTTGTCCTAAGCCAAGTTGATGTTGTGCCGCTTCAATATTGTCTTGCGTAATCGACGTATAACCATGACGTTGTAGATACAGAATCGCTGGATTACCAGATGTCTTCTCAACTAAAATGAAGATAATAAACGAACTTACGATTAAATAAAGTATGAATTTAATTGTACGTTTGAGCATTGCTATTCATTAACTTTCAACGCTTTATAATCAATTGGTGCATCCGTAAGTCCAGAGAATTTGAATTGTTTTACTTTATCACTCACTACAAACGTCTCATTTGGATAAGCAATTGGCACACCATAGTATTGTTGATTAAAGTGTTTAAATATGTCATCAAATGAACACTGTTGGTCTTCTTTTGATACGGTTGATGGGAAATCGTCTAGCTGTTTCGTTAATGTTTCATCATCAGCTAACACCCCTGGTTGACCATCATTATTTTTAAACACTGAACTCATAAAGTTGTAAGGCATTAATGCATCTGAATACGTTCTATAGAAAATCAAATCATAGTCTTTTTTCGTCCATAATGTATCATAGTATGATTGTGAATCTAACGTTTTCACATTTAACTTAATACCGGCTTGTTTAAGCTGACGTTGCACTTTTTCAGCTTTATCTTTCCAATTTGGGAACTCTGCAGTTTGAATGACTAAGTTAAATGATAAAGGTTTGCCATTCTTTTCAAAGATGCCGTCATCGTTTTTATGATATCCTTCTGATTTAAGTAACCTTTCAGCCGCTTTCATATCATAATCGTGTGGCTGTTGATTATTTTTAGTCACAAATTGTACGTTCTTCTGGAACAGACCATTTACAGATTTGCCCGCAATGTCTTTCGCATCGATGCTCTTACTTATCGCTTCACGAATTGTGCGTTGATTTAATACATCATTTTTAGGGTTAAATGCCATAAAGTGACTTACTGTGCTAGGTCTATCTTCAATCGTTAAGTTCTTATTTTTCTTATCTTGTTTGATTTGTTCGTCTGAGAGCATACCTAAAGCACCACCAGAAATATCTACAGAACCACTTTGTACTGCAGAATTTCTTGAGTCCCCATCTTCAATCGTTTGGAATGCAAGATGATAATTGACTGGGTGACCGTTGTCAAAATATTTATTTGGCTTCATTGTCGTTTTTTCTTTACCAGTTTTATCAACAACAAATGCACCTGTTCCAATCGCTTTTTCAAATTTACCGTTTACTTTACCATCTTCTACTGAATGTGGACTCATAATACGCAACGGTCTCACTTGTGTTAATTCATTTAACACTTGATTTGAAGGAGATTTCAATCTAATTTGGACCACGTGCTCATTTTTAACAACGACCTTATCTAATTTTTTTAACGTTTCTACAGTCGAATCTTTGTTCATCGCTTTCGCACGATCAATCGAGAATTTCACGTCCTTAGCATCTAATGCTGAACCATCTGAGAATTTAACATTCTTTTTCAAATGGAATTCATAAACTTTCCCTGATTCATCAACGCTCCATTTATCTGCTAAACCTGCTTTAATACCCTTATCTTTATCATATTTAACTAATGCATCATACACTGCACTATAAACGGGCATCGCTGCATCATAGCCTTGCGCGTCAAGTTTATCCGCCTTTGCTTCAGTAGGTAGCGATACCGTAACATCTTTATCTTCTTTTTGACCATTGCCACAACCTGCCAATAAGAGCGTAGCACTTGCTGCTACCGTCATTAATACACATTTCCTCATTTCTCAGTACCTTCTTTCACACTTGCTTTTATTAAAAACGATTCTTCATATAGTGTTTGTAAATAATCATTCGGTGATAAATAAAAATCGCTATAATGTGTTAAATCAATCACGTCAGGTACATGCTCTTTCATTACTGCAACTTCAAATCCTGCATCCACAAAGCTATCAACGATATGTTTTAGAGAGTGATTCTGAGAAGGTGTTGCACCATATTGATTAATCGTGTCATCCATAAACTGACGACTTGGGTTATTAGTTAAATCCGCGAATGAAGCGTAATAAACACCGCCTGGTTTCAATACCTCTTTTAAATCTTTTGCATGTTGCGGAATATCTTCTATTAAGTACAAGACAGACGTACTTACTGCCGTATCAAACACGTGCTTCGTTTCTTGCGGTTTATCTGTTAAATAGTATGTAAGTGGACGTTGTCCTTTTAATGTCTCTGCCTTTTCCAAAGATAAACGTGCTAAATCTATGCCAACACCTTTTTTAAACGGTGTTGTATCGTATAACTGTCGTAAAAATCCGCCTTGATTACATCCCACATCTAAAATCGTTTTCCCTTCGATGTCAGATGTATCAAGCATTTTTATTGTTCTCTCCCAAGCTTCTTGATGGTCTCGTGCCATATCATCATCTGATTCTTGACCTTTTTGCCACCAAACGTCATAAGTCTTAGTCATTTCATTCTCCTCGCTTAATTCAAATCGTAATAATTACGTTTTGAATAGTACTACACTATGTACATTTATGCAATAAGGATTTTTTAAAGTCATGAATGAACACCAAAAATTAAGCTGTGGTCGCGAGACATTGATTTATGTCCTAGGCTCTTTCTTACGATTAGTCAAGTACTTATAATTAAAATAAGCATTACTTAACTAAACCGTTCATTTTAATTTTTTGAATAAGGTATTAAAATATATTTAATTGTACGTTTGGCTAATGTGGTGACATTTGATAATCGTACAATTTATGATTCATTACCAGATAATGAATCGTTTTTAATAATCGATTTATACAAGCAATGATGGCAGTCTTATGAGGTTTCTCATTAGGCTGCTTTCTTAGTTTGTA
>NZ_JBXAHW010000021.1:0-16863 GCF_058795495.1 Staphylococcus sp. GW823-FHT05F06
ATAACTATAAAAAATAGCTATGAAAAAATCTATCGTCATAGATTTCTTCATAGCTAATCTTAGTATGTTTTTAATAACAAACTTTAACGTATTCAAAATGTGCAAAGGGAATGTTTGAGATAATTCTCAGACAAAATGTTATTAATTAGGAGAACTGTATCAAAGTAACTCATCCAAAGTTTTTCAATACAGTAAAGATTATATATGTTAAATAATTAACATACCCTAATTATAATGTTAGGCTTCCCTAAGGTCGAGTTAAGAAATATATTTTATTAGATATAGTGATGCAATATGTTTAATCACGTAATAGACGCTAAATTAAATCATTTTAATTTTTAATTTTTAGCATATTGAGTAATTATTGGAGTTTAGAATTAACATAATCGATGATTATGGGTAGTGCCTTTGTATAAATACTCAAAAACACAAACATTGTTAAATTAATCTTTGTGTCCTTTAATATAAGTAACATAATAGTTAATTATTGCGATGAGAAAAACCATAGATAACTAAATATATAAGCATAATAACTATGAAATGAATAGCTCCTAAAAATAATGCAAAATCGTCAGCCATAAAAGGTTCAAAGTAAAATTCCGGTTCATAATGATTCATAAACCAATGAACACATTCCCAAGAAAGAAATGTTCCAATACATCTACTTATTATAATACTTATATTATTTTTTAAGCCGAATTTAAAAATAGATATACTTATTAATATAGCAACTATTATAAATGGGATGTAACCTATTAATAAACCTGTTTGATAATCAGTAAATAATCCGATAAATTCTATTGGAACTAAAGATAAAATTAATATAGTAATTTTTAACCATTTCATTTTAAAATTTCTCTTTTCAATATTATTTTTTCTTCAATATCATTTTATTAATATAATTAGGTAGAAGTCTACGCTGTCTCTAAGTGGTAGATGAATGATCTCTATTTTTTATTATGTTATACATTTATATTATTTTCTGTAAGGTTCTGATTCTAAAAGATATTTATAATAGGAGTCTTTCTTTTGTAAATCTGTTTCCCCCCACACCTTATATTCTTTATCATCTGTCCATGGTGCTGGTGCTGGTGTCACGTTATACTCATACTCACTATATGGTTGATCTTTAAAAACAATATCTTTTTCAGCATATCCCATCATAATATTAAAACTCATTTTTTCATTTTTTATTTTTTTATCCCAACCCTTACGTTCTATAACGTGATCGATGATTTTCTCACTCTTGTGTTTCTGATAAGTAATCACACTAAAAGTCCAAACTGTTAAGGTAATAATGATAACAATAATAGAAGTTATTAATATTTTTAAGATTTTCTTCATTTTTGTATAATTCCTCTTTTTTAATAATTTTTATGATAATGTCTATATGTAAAATATTTTATCATAAAGGAGTTAAATAATATTGAAGACTTACCAAAAATTTCTTTTTAAAATCTGTTTAATTACATCAGTAATAATTATTATGTTACCCATGCAATCTCATGCACAAGAGTATAAAAATCAACCACATGATTTTCGACAACAATATGATAATTTAAGAAAGAATAATTTAATTGATAAATCTACCACTTATAAACAGTGGAAAAAGTTCCAAGAAGAAAACTATCGTGCTAAATATCAAATGGAGCAAGAAGCTCAACAAGAAATGAAGGAAGAACAATATCAAACATTTTCAAAAAAGAAAAAGTTTAAGCCAAGACGTGGAGATATTTTAATAACCAATAATGCTTCTTATGCAAAACTAGGTATTCCAGGTCATGCAGCAATATATACTGGAAAAGGTCATATTGTAGAAATTAGAGGATATGGTCACCATCCAGCGAGAAACTCTTATAAAAAATTTATACATAATAAAAGAGCTAAACGTCATGATAAACTGTGGGTAAAAGTTTATCGAACTAGTAAGAAAAAAAGAAATAAAGCTGCTAATTGGGCATTAAAACAAGCAGGTCAAAAAAGAAAAAGTATTACATATTCTTTAAATTCCAATATAAATGATACACATCACACATATTGTTCAAAACTTGTTTGGCAATCGTATTATTTCGGTGCAGGTAAAAAGTCTGTAAATTCAACAGGTGTTTATCACTACTTTAACCCATATAATCTTCCTAAAAATATTAAAGGAGCTAAAAAAGTTAAAACATTTTTCTAAAATTAAGCAATCATGTAATCTAAAATAAAAAAGTAAGCGACTATCAATTATCGTAGTCGCTTACTTTTTTATTGTTCTTTCAATCGTTTAATCGCATTTTTTAATGGGCGATCATCACGATATGTATTGAAGTTCATAAATGCTGTACTATCAAAATGTTGTAATAAATGATGAAAAACGTCATTTTCTTGTCTCATTGGGTCTATCTCATCTTCCAGCTGATGAATATGTTGCTGAAGTTCTTGATTGTTAGATTTGAGTGTCTCGTTATCGTTCTTCAGCTGTTCAATGATTTCATGCCAATCATTCGTATCATTATTAGAATTATAATCATCTATCGTTGTTTGTTCTTTTGGATATTCAATGACCGTCGGTTTAATCCGATTACCCACAGCTGTTTGGCGTATATATTCTGTGACATTCATACTACGTATGTAGGCTAAATCTTGTATCTTTTTGTATTGCGCTTGACTAACACGAACGGTTAAGATTTTTTCTTTCGAACTTTGTTTTTTTGGCATTTAATCACCTCATAATCAATATAAATATAAGCACACACATGTATGCTTATATTTATATTAATATAGCATACATATGTATGCTAATGCATATGTATATATATATTTCGAGGTGTTGTGAGCTAACAAATAACATACACATTATTAAATATATTTGTTTGATAAAATGTATGTCATTTGTTAGCTATAAAACTGCATTCAAAAGTATACTTTTGAATGCAGTTAGGTCCTCGCCAGAGCTCGATATACTCTCATTGTAAAACAGCCTCGTATTTTTGAGACATCACTTTGAGAGTATCCGTCATTATCCATCAGCGAAGTATTGTTGAAAGTAGAGAACCACAAGCAAATCAAAACCTTCAAAGAGGTGGCTTGAATTGAAGTTAGCTTGGAATGAGCAGAAGAATAAAATGAGTGATGTTAAAGGTAAAGAAATACATGACGAATTAACAGACTATCTATGCCAGCATAGCTTTGATGTTGAACGTGGACAAACGAAAAAAGTAATTGTTGATGGGTATCAACGATTGATACGATGAAAAAGCATATTCAATTACAGCAATTTGGAATTTCGAAAAGCAAAATTACTTCTTAAAAAATTTGTAATGCTGTCTAAATATAATAATATTTTTTGTAAAGATTTCATAAAAATGTATACCAAATGGCTCCATTTTTATGTCTCCATTCGGTATCCATTTTTAATTTTGAGGATCTATTCAGTAGCTTTTTAGTATACATTCGGTCTCCATATAAAAAATCTCAGCGCATAAAAAGGAATCCTATTTGACACTGTCAAATCAATGTTTTTAACAAAAATGGATACCGAATGGAGACATTTTGTGCAGGATTCCTCTTATGCTCTTTAATTTAATTTAAAATGTTAAAGTTACATTTTACACCTATTTTTTAGGCTTTAGCTTTTTGCTGAGAAGAGCAATCGAGATAAAAAATACATTTTTCTTTCTAAAAGTTTTGAGAAAGAAAATTTAAAGCGATTTATAGCTTCTCTGTTGAACGAAAAAAGTTTTTAGGTAATTTTTTTATACGTGGAATAAAAAATGTCCTAGAAAGAGCTTAAAATGCAAAATAAAAGAACCACTCATTTTTGAGTGGTCTGGAGAATAGCTATAATGCTGTGCAATTAAAAATGAGCACTGTATTGAGCATATCACACGTATTTATTCCGAGAAAATTTATTGTGCGTTGAGCTAGCCTTAAATAATATTTTAAAACAAGAACAAGCTACATGGGGTAATGTGGAAGGTCAAGTCGCTTAAACATTAATGGGTAATAGTATAAAAGACTCTACTGCTCGTAGTATTGCCTATTGGGTATCTGTAGTCGGTCAAACTTTGGTTTAAGTGAGTGTGAGTTGAATGATTATTTGCTGGAATTAACAATGAATGAAAATAAGGTAACTAAAAAAGACTTTGAAGAGTTTTTATGTAGTATAAGAAATGTTCCTGAAATTCCGAATAGACAAGTTAATGATATTTTGGAAGGTTATAAAAATAGTGATTAATAAAAAATCCCTTAGCGAGTAAATGCTAAGGGATTTTTGACTTACAAGAAGAAATCAAAAATTTTAGTAAGCTTAATTAACTTATTAAGAGCTATCGTAACTTTAATTATAGAATTACTAAGATAATTCTGTAAGGAGGAGATTGGGCTCCTCCTTCAATTTTATTGTCGATAATGCTATATTCTTACTTTAACACTTATTTATTTTTACCTCATTAAAAAACTATTTAACAATTTGATAAGTTCAGGGATTGTTAAGAGCTCGGAGGTTCTACGTTAATAAAGCAATTTTGATTAATAAGTTCTTACTTTTGGTGCTTTATAGTTTTCTATAAATTCTTCAATTTCTTGGAATGAGTTTGAGAATAGTATTTTATCTCTATCTTCTTGAGTTAAAAACTCGTTTGAAACCATTTGATTGTAGAATTGTTCGATAAGAGAATAATAATTATTTGTGTTGAAAAAAATACATGGATTTTTGTTTTGTCCAACTCTTGACCACGATACAACTTCAGTTATTTCTTCTAAAGTTCCAGGTCCACCAGGAAGTGCTATGCATACATCGCCTTTTTCCAAAATAACTTCTTTTCTTTCAGACATACTTTCCACGATTATCAGTTCGTCTAATTTATCATGTGCTAATTCTCTTTGTTGTAAAAACGTAGGCATTACACCAATTGTTTTCCCGTTATTATGTATTACAGTATTTGCAATTGTTCCCATTAGTCCTGCATTTCCTCCACCAAAAACTAGAGTGTGATTATTTTTAGCTATCCATTCTCCTAATAGAATTGCACTATTTTCGTATTCTTTTTTGTTTCCCTTGCTTGCTCCGCAATAGACTATGATATTCATTTTTATTACTCCTTTCTTGTCTTAATGTTAACAAACTAAGAGTGATGGTTTTGAAACGAGTTTCCATTCAAACGATAAGCAAGTAGGAAAATGATAAATATTTGTCAGATACTTACAATCTTTTAAGATTATCGGATCATTATAGCTTAAGTGTTGAAAATCTCATTAAACAAAGAATTTCAATTAGTTTAGCAAAAAAACTCTTAATAAGTTAATTAAGAGCAATAATAACTTTAATTACTGAATTAGTATATTAGTTCAATAAGGGAGAGCCCCCTGACCTTTTTAATATATTTTTATAAATCTTTTTAAAATCTTTTTAGAGACTATTTGATACTTAGAGTGACAAGAGATTAGAGATGTTAAAAGGGACATTTTTAAATTTAAGTCACTTATATATTTAGAGAGGAGTTTTTTATGTCTAGTGAAACAGTAGTATATAGAAATGAAATGAATTTAGTTCCATTAAGACGTTTTACAAGTACTGAAGTAGATTTATTCTTTACATTATGCAATAAACTTAAAGAACAGGATACGAGAAAAGTAATTATTCCTTTTGAAGAATTAAAATATTTAAGTAATTACTATACACGTTCTCAAGAACGTTTTATTAATGATTTAGAACACGTATACGATAAAATGTTGAATTTAACGTATGTTGAACGTAATGGTAGGTCTTTTGAAAAATTTGTTTTATTTACTTCATACAAAGTAGATTTAGACGAAGAATGTTTATCTATTAGTGTTAATTATGATTTAAAACATATTTTAAATTCTATAACAGCTGATTTTACGAAATTTGAATTAAAAGAAATGACGCATCTTAAATCTACTTACGCTAAAAACATGTTTAGATTGCTTAAACAATATAAACATACTGGTTATGTAAAAATAAATATAGCTGACTTTAAAAATCGTCTAGATATACCTAAGACTTATCAGATGAATGATATAACTAAACGTGTATTAAAACCAATAATTAATGAGCTTTCTTCAATTTTTAATAACCTTCATATTAATAAGATCAAAGCTAAAAAAGGACATAAAATTGAATGGTTAGAGTTTACCTTTGACGCTGAGAAACGCATTCACAACAAGCGACAACCACAAATGACTAATATAGGTAAGTCGCGCCAATATACCAATCGTGAAAAAACACCTAAATGGTTAGACGAAAAGATATATAAACAATCTCAAGAGTTACATAATGAAGATACAAAATTAAAACAAGATCGAGAGGCATTTCAACGTCAATTAGAAGCAAAATGGGAGGAACAATAATTTAAATGAGCTACATCTATATTTTACTTTTATTTCCTTTAATAATGGGATTTTTCTTATCACTAAAAAAGAAAAAATGATAAGAAATAACTAATTTACTATTGTAAAGAAATTACAGATTTTCATGAGTAAGACTTGTAATTTTATTGCAAATAAAGAAGTTACAAGATATACTGAAAGTAACAAATAGCAGATATATCATTGTATGTGAAAACCCCCAGCCGGCACGCTGGGGGGTTTCTTTTTACTTATGTTCTTGTTGTAATAGATAAAGAACATACCCAACGATAATTGGAAAAATGAGCTTATCTAGTACAAATAGCAAGATTATCATTGTATGTGACACCTCCCTTCTGCACAGGAAGTGCTTTTTTAGTATAACAAAATTTCTCTATACTGCACGAGTTCACATGATATGTATGCACGCATACAGTATGCAACACTTAGACATTGATAACTGAATAAAGATACAAAACTTCTGTGAATGAAAACTTATGAAAACGCGTGAAATCAATGATGTATAAAAGATGCATAATCGATAATCCAACCACAAAGGGACAAACGCCGTCATTTCAGCGTTTGTCCCTTTGTGGTGAGTTAACATAATTACTGATTATCAGGAGTTCCATCACTATAAAAGGTGTATCAAGGATTTATAAACTCTTGATACACCTTTTACATTCATTTTTAATTACCGAAGAATCGACTCCAAAATCCCTTTTTAGGTGGTTCTACCTTCCTATTATCATCAGGATCACTCTTCGTTTCTTCAACGAACTTATCCTCTTTTGTAAATTCATCTTCATTTGTAATATCATTCTTTTTCTCTTTGACTATATTCTTATGATTTATTTCTGTCGGTTGGCGTTTTTTTTGTTGTTGGTTGGTATTTTTAGATTCTTCAGTAAAAGTTGCTTCTTGCGGATTAATATTTTGTTTAGTATTCGCTACTGTATCAAAAGAATAATTAAGCTGTCTTTCTTCTTCTAATTGACTTTCTAGTTTTTGAATTTTTTTATTGCTTTCTAAAGCTAATATTTGTTGATTCTCCAACAATTTATTTAATGCATTAACATTGCTATTTTGTTGATCTAATTGCCTAGTTAGATTCTCAATATATTTTTCATCATTTTTAGCTCTAGTTTCAAAGATTTCTATTTGCTTTTCTAATTCGTTTACTTTTGTTTTTAATGTCTCAGAACTATTTGAAATATTATGTATATTCTTTTCTACTTTTGCAGTATTCTCACCAGACTTTTCTTTTTTTACTGATTCTTTATTTTGAGTTGTACTCTCTTTCTTAGTGATTTTTTCTATAATTTTCAAACAATCATTATCATCAATATAATTAATCCCATTTTCTTTTTCAAATGATATATTTAAACTTTTAGCATTATTAACAATAGTTTGTTTAGTTACACCTAATTCATCAGCAACCATTTTAATAGTTCTCATAACATCCACCCTTAGGTACCTAATTTAGTACCTAAATTTTACCACCTAATGAAATTTATTTCACTATTTACCCCCTAAATTTACTACCTATTAACTACCTAGATACCTAATCCCCCCCTATAAGATGTTTTTGTCGTATAATTAGGTACTAAAATAAAGAACTACACATTTTGTAATGGTAATGTACTTTTAACTACATTTAAAACTCTTTATATACTTTCTTAAAAGTGTTAATATTACTTTATAAATACTAAAAGAGTCAATGCTATTGGCGTAGCATCGACTCTCGGTAATAAAACGATTCGCACTCGTTTGTTTATATATTTTTTGATACTTGTATTATATCTATCTAATCATCTAAGTGCAAGCACAAAACATATAACTTACGTAAAAATTGTTTTATTACCTCAATTCTAAAAATGGAAATGAGGTTTTTATTATGCCCAATTTTGAGAAATACAATTTATCACAAGTAAAAACTGAAAGATTTTATCAACTGCCTAAATATTTATTTGAAGATGCATATTTTAAAAAAATGTCGGCGGAAGCCAAAATTATGTATGCGTTATTAAAAGATCGCTTTGAATTATCCATCCAAAATGAATGGGTAGATAAAAATAATAATATTTACTTTATTTTCAGTAATAAACATTTGTGCGAATACTTAGGTTACGCAGAACAAAAAATTATAAAATTAAAAAAAGAGTTAATAAGTTTTAATTTACTAATTCAAGAACGTGTTGGCCTTAATAAACCAAATAGATTATACCTATTAAAACCTAATTATGACATTAAAGCCAGTCATAGCAAGGAACTTCCAAATTCATTGTTCCAGAACAATGAATTTGGAAGTTCTAGAACTATGAATTTGGGTGGTCAAGAACTTCTAAATTCACAGTCTAATGATACTAATTATAATGATACTAATTATATTAAGACTGAGAATAATGATACGGATGATTTGAATGATAAGAAATTGACATATAGTAATAATCAAACAAATCATTCATATCACTATAATTCAAAATTTAATGATGAAGCCTTAAAGTTTCAATTACTCGAAGAACTACCTCAAAATATTCAAAGTTATTTAAGTAACTTTTCTGTAGTGGAAATTAAAATCATCAAACCTGTATTATTAAAAGCCAAGACTTCCTTTAATAATTCTATTAATACATATTATTTATTAGAAGATATGGAAATCGAAATACTTCATGTTCTTAAACGTTTTAAAGCCATGCTTATTCAAAAAAATGAAACCGTTGAAGCCATGCAAGGGTATCTTATGAAATCTCTTAAATCGGAATTTGCAGAAATGCATACACTTAATAAGCGACGCGATAATTTACCAATTACTTCTTTATTTAATCAATAATGATTCAATTAGAGAGCATCTTTAAATAGATGTTCTCTTTTTTTATTAACAAGTGGTTGCTAAGGCAACCACCTAGATCAAGCGAAAGGTAAGGGAGGAGATAACAAAATAACATCAATACAATGTCACAATTTCACAACATAATATGCTGCTATTAAAGAAAGGAGGAACATATATGAGTAATAAGAAAAAGATTAAAGTTACATTGGCAATGATTAATGTTCTTTTAACTGCAGTCGAACTTTATCTTCAATGGCAATTGAGTAAATCTAAAAATATAATGTAATTAAGCAAATAGGTGGGACTAAAACGTTTCTGTTTTAGTCTTATTTTTTTCTATAAAGAATTATTATTCATTTAATAATGTTTCAAATATTTCAAATAAGCATGAAAATAAAATGATCATTTAGAGTAGTTTTAGCTTTTAAAAATATAAAAACGTTAACCGTTTTTATATTCTTTATCTATCATTCTTAGTTATAAAGGTGATTTAGTAAGATAGTTTTTGCTATTTATTTTGTTAATGTTTGGAAAGAAAAGATTTAATTCATCATTCCAAAAAATCAAAATTCAGATTCAACTGATATGTATCATAAATAAAAAATAAGTCGTTAATGTTCAAGACATGGGCCGAATATAATTTTAAATTTGAACTTTTTTATCCCAAACTAAGTAAAAATTTTTATTTAGTTTTCTCTTTTTTAATCTCCAATCATTTTACTAACAATGATTATTTTGAAGATAAAAATAAGCACTTAAAGTAAAAAATGAAGAAAAGAATAGTCACTTTTGTCTTCAAACACGTTTTATTTTTGGAAATATTACAAACTTGAGAGTCTTTTGAAAGAGTATTTGACATGAGCATAAGGAAATCCAGTACCACCTTTGGTGGTATTCAGCATAGCTGAAGGATTATCCTACTAGCCATTTTGCTCGTGTCCTTTCAAAAAATCGTTATAAATACTGTTATTTCAACGTTTATAGCCTATACTACTATCAATGAGATTAAGTGTAAAATCAACTAATATTACAGACTCTTTACAATTATGACAAGACCATTTTTAATTGTCAGAATACTCCTTTTTTTACCGATTTCATAGGCTTCAGGACGCTTCAAGACTCTTAAGACTCCTCTATTTTTATTTGTTTGTTTTTCTGATTTTTAATTTAGCTTATATTTGTATTTTAAGAGTCGTTAAATAGTATAAATATAAACCCCCCCCTTAAGTGATCTAAATGTATCTTAAATTGCAAATATAGGCAGAATAAAAAATGAAAAGTAAAACACGTATTTATGCCGAAAAGAACCTTTAACTAAACTTGAAGACGAATGTCGGCGTCGGCATAGCGTGAGCTATTAAGCCGACCATTCGACAAGTTTTGGGATTGTTAAGGGTTCCAAGGCTCAATGTCAATAAAGCAATTTTATTTTTTGAAAAGAAAACAAAAGGAGTTTTTTGTATGAAATTTGGAAATTATAAAATTGATTCGTTTTACTTAATTATGATTATAGGTTTTTTAGCTACTTCTTTATTTTTCCCATTTATGCTTTTGTCTGTTTTTGTTTTATTGATTATTGGTTTAGAAAAAGACGATAAAGAGGGTTAATTTTAGTTTTCGCTTTTGATTTTTGAAATGAGTTGAAAACGAGTTTTTTTCTTGTCTTGATACTATAAAAATAATCGAATTCAACAAAAACTAGGCTACTTATCCCCTGTAAAATACAGAGAATTAGCAGCCTAGAACATAGTGTTTTTATTAACTTCCCATTTTAAGGGTTCAGTGCCATTTTATCATCAGTCCTTTTTGTTTAGAATTTTAATTTTTTGTTATGATAAGCAAAAGAACAATTAAAGAGAAAAATAAAAGTAACCATACTATTTTTTATTTCTTCCACCTTTTAAATAATAACATTTTTATATATAAATTATAAAAATTATTGAAGATACTCTTTTATATTTTTTATTTTGTATGGGTCCTTTATAAATTTGCCATTTACATAAACAGAAGGAACGTAGTCAATATTATACTTCCTATATAAATATTTGTCTTTATCTGTGGCTTTCCAAGATTTACTATTTTTTGTTTTATATGATATTTTAATTTTTTTTAACTTTTTTTCTGGGATATGCAAACTGTCTAAAGTTTCATCTATAACTTTATTATTAATCCATGTTCTTTCACTATTAGGTTGTTGTTTAAATAATTCTTTATGAAAGTCTTCATATTTTTCAGGATAATATATATTTAAAGCATGACCAGCTCGTGCTGCTTTTATAGAGTCTTTGCCTAGTATAGAGGCATTAACTATTCGTAATTCCACATTATTTTTTTTTAAGAACTTTTTATTTTCCAATTTTTTAAAAGAGGTTTGCTCTAATTTTTTACAATAAGGACATTTGAAATCCATAAACTCTATTATTAAGTTTTTAGAGCCTTTTTCACCTATTGAGGGTGAGTATCTTGTGTCTCTATTTAACTTATCAATATTATTATCTTTTAAACTTACTTGTTTAAAAAAGAAAAATGATATTATTATTAAAAGAATTATAACGATACATGGCAGTATATATTTAAAAAAATCACGCATAATATCCCTCTCTTTTACTTGTTTTGTATAGACCATAAGTCACTATATAAACCATTAATAGAAAGTAATTGACTATGAGTACCTATTTCTTTTATTTCTCCTTTATCTAGAACTATCAATTTATCAAAGTTTTTTACTAAATTGAGATCATGAGTAATAACAAGTTTTGGACAGTTAATTTCCTTTAAGTTTTCAATAACTAATTTACTTGTTGTAGAATCCAAGGAGCTAGTTGGTTCATCTAATAATAATAATTTTGGGTTTTTTAAGATAGCTCTTGCTATTTCAATTCTTTGTTTTTGTCCACCTGAAAGATTATCGCCATTATTTTCTAACATTGTTTCATAACCATGCGGTAAATCTAAAATAAATTCGTGTGCTTGAGCAATCTTGCAAGCTTTTATAATTTCATTTCTACTTGGCATATAGCCAACACCTAATATTAAATTTTCCATTACAGTACCAAAAAAAATATAGGTAGTTTGGGGGACATAACCTATAATATTTCTCAAACTTTTATTTGAAATTTTATTAATATCAATATTATTAAAAAATATATGGTTATTATTTGTAGAATAATATTTTAATATAAGGTTTGCTATCGTAGATTTTCCAGAGCCACTTTCACCTATTAAAGCTATGCACTCATCGTCTTTTATTTCAAAATTTATATTTTTTAAAACTTCTTTACGATAACCATAACTAAAGGATAATGATTTAAATACAATAGAATTAATATCTTTTAGATCATACTTGTCTTTTTCAATTTCTGTATCTAAATCTAATATTTCGTTCACTCTTTTTGTAGCCACTATAGCTGATTGAATAGTATGTTGAGATTGTAAGAGGTGTTCAATAGGGCTGAAATAATAAACTACTAGAGCATTGAAAGTTAATAATTCTCCTAAAGATAACTGTTTGTTCATTACCATTGATGATCCTATCCAAAGTATTATAAGGGTAGTAAATAAATTTAAAAATTCCTTTATAGACATTTGGATATTAGTGTAAGTTCCTAATTTATAAGCTTTTTGTATTAAATTATCAAATTCTTTTTTAACTTTTGCAAAATATTTATTTTCAGCAATATTTCCCTTTATAGCATCTATACCTCGTATCCCTTCAATAAATTTAGAACTTACTTCTGCGTTAGCTTCCATTTCTTGTCTATTATACTTTTCAAATGGCTTTTTAAAAAAAAGAATTACAGAAGCATAAATAGGTAATAATATGACTACAATTAAAAATAACTTGGGACTTTGGCTAAAGAGTATAACTGTTCCTACAAAGATCATTAAAACATCCATTATCAATGTTACTGTTACAGAAGAAAAAGCTTCTCTTATAATATCAGTATCTCTAAATCTAGAAAGAATTTCTCCGTCTTTTCGCGTGTCAAAGAACTTTTTAGGTAAATTTAAAATATGTTTATAATAATCCATCATCAAAGTTTTGTTTATTTTTAATCCCATGTTCAATACTAAAAAATATCGTAAGTAGGTAGATATTAAGTAGCAAACATATAAAACTAGTATACCTATTGATAAATTATGTAAGTTTTCTAAAAAGTTGGCTGGTATTATATTATCTACTAAAATTTTAAAATAAAAAGCTCCTGCAATTGAAATACCACTAATTACTATTGAGCAAAATAGAATAAAAATGAGATGAATATAATTCTTTTTTAAAATCATTAAAAAAAAGTTTGAAACAGAGGGCTCTCGACTTTCTTTAGTGAACTCACTATTTTTTTCAATAGTCAATATAATATTGGTCCAGTATTTTAAAAAATCTTCTTGCTTTATAGTTGATCTACCCTTTGCTGGATCTACCATTATCAATTCATCTTGTTCTACTTTTTCTATAACAACAAAGTGGTCAAATCCTTTTTCATTAAATATGTGGGCAATAAAAGGTGAGGTAACACTTAACAACTCATCATACTTTTCAACCTGAAATCCTTCAGCATTAAAACCAATTTTTTGGCATGCTTTTATCATTCCTAACAGATTAGTGCCATATAAATCAGTTTCACAATATTCTCTTAATTTAGAAACTGAAACTTTCTTTCCGTAGTAACGACTTATCATGGCTAAACAAGTAGGGCCACAATCTTTTTCATCATATTGTTCTATATATTTTATCTTCAATTTGACAACTCCCAATATAAATTTTGAGATAACATATTTATATGTTATTTTACTTAATAGCTAAATACAAGGAAGCTTATTATTTAAAAATAATGAAACAATTTACAATTTCTTATAGTATTAAATTACGTCCAGATATTATAATTTTAAGAGAATTAACAGTATAGGGTAATAATAATAAAATCAAACTAATAAAGAGGTATCTTTTGGTTATAAAACTGATGATAATTTGCACAATCGAACTATCATCAGTTCATCTCTTTTTGTCTCACACGAAAAAAAGAGATTAAACAACATAATATTGCTTAATCTCGATATTAAGGCACATCATTCAATTTGACATAGAGCCTTTTTGTTTTTTAGAACTTTTATTTAGTATTTAACAAATATAAATAATTATAGAATTATTTATATTTTGAGATTAATGTTTTTAATCTATAATTAGCAATTATACTTATAATTCAGTATGAGATAACATCTAAATAAAACTCATTTTTCCAATTGAATTTCTAATATTCTTGAATCCATGCATCAGTGATAGATTTTTAGCTTAATTTAATATTATAAATTTCTATCCGCAGCACAATCCATTGAACCTGCAAGTACACCATATGTACCACCGAGTAATGCGCCACCCAATGTACCTACACCAGGCACTCCACTTCCTGCAAGAGCTCCAGTAGCAGCAGTTTTAGCACCACTTTTTCCAATTTGCTTTAAACATTGTGCATTACTATTACCACCATTGATTTTTGTATATTCATTAGTATTGACTTTTTTCATAGTTAATCCTCCATTCAATATTAATCACAATATCCCTCTCTCGCACCTGAATAAGTTTCCATTCCTGCCTCAATTGGATTCAAGCTAAAAGCACCTCTAATTAAACCGGCAGCACCTTTCACGACACCTTTTGCTACATTCTTTTTACATTCTCCACCATTAACTTTATAAGTTTTTTCTATTGTTAATTTTTTCATTAGATTCACCTCCTATCAAAAAATCAATTTTAGTATAACTGATGTATTTTAAAGTGTTGTAAAGTAAAGATGAATAAAGTTTTAAGATTTATAATTTCATTTAATGAATAATTCTTTTTTTAATAATTTAATAAATATTGATTGATCTATAATAAATGATAAGAAGTTATTCGGTAGAAGACATTTTTTAAGTAAATTATCAAGACTATAATGGAAAGGATTAAAGAGGAGAAAATTGAAATAATCGTATATGGAGAGCATAAATGTCTAGATTATAAAAAATTAGAAAAAGAAACTATACCAAAAATTCAAAAAGATTATATAAATAATAATAAGGGAACTTATAAATTTGAAAAAATGAACTTATTATTAGAACTGCTACTTAACTTTGACATAAAATGACTTATCGGAAGTCATCTGTAACTCAATTATTAGAAATGATATAATACAAAAGTCGTCGTTCACTTCTGTGCTGTATTTAGCATGGAAGGAGGTGACATCATGTTCAGTACACTATTTGTAATTATTATAGCTCCTATCATAGTAGGAGTTATACTCACGTTATTTTCTCATTGGCTGAATAATCGTGAAAAGTAATTTAGCGGCGACATATAGCTAATACACCAAAAGAGCCCGATAACTATTCGCAGTAGTTATCGGGCTCGGTGTTTATCATGTTAGTACACTATTTGTTAATCAAATTATAACACTGGTTAATAGAGGAATGCAAAAACAGCTGATATTAAAAAAGAGGAGAAGTATCTTTGATTAATATCATAAGCTATAGTATAGAAATATTTAAGTATTTGTATTCAGAATTTAGTTTTCTATTATTGGTAATGGTTATTATAATCATTACCAATAATAGAAAACATAATGAAGAATTATAATTGGAATATCTTAAAGGCTATTTTGGGTATCTCTGGAATGTTCGTTCTAGGGATAGATAAAGCCAAAAGAGAACTAGGATTTGTACTAATGACATTTAATATAAGAAAAGTAACGGTTTAACGGGCTGAAAATAATCAAAAAAATTATAAAAAAGACAATTTCTATATTATTTCAATATGGGCTGACCCCAAGTAGTGAGAATTATATAAAAACACTTTCGTTGAATTCATATTAAAATGAATCATGCGGAGGTGTTTTTTCTATGAAAAGAGTATCTTATTCAGTAGAAACAAAGTATAAAGCAGTTGAAATGAAAACAGCTGATTTTTCGACAAAAGAAATTATGAAAGATATTCTAATAAAAAATTAAGAGAAGATAATAATGATATTAACTATTTTATTATTAGCACTTCAACATATCAGTGATATAAATTTATACAATTAAATCTTGTTTGGTTATAAATGAAATTCCATTTATAATTAATATATTTAATGCTATAATTAGAACTGGTTTGAGACAAAATTTAATTATAGGAAATTTCAAAGGAGTGAATTTGTTGAAAAATTCAAAAAAACGTTTAGATTTTTTACCAAACACGTTAAATAAGTATTCGATTAGAAAATTTACAGTAGGTACAGCTTCTATTTTAGTTGGAGCTACTTTGTTTTTAGGAGTTAGTAATGAAGCTGAAGCAGCAGAAAAAATCGACTCACCAACTAAAGAAAAGGTAGCAACAGCTGAAGAGCCAGCAACTAAAGAAGAAGCAACAACAGCTGAAGAGCCAGCAACTAAAGAAGAAGCAACAACAGCTGAAGAGCCAGCAACTAAAGAGGAAGCAACAACAGCTGAAGAGCCAGCAACTAAAGAAGAAGCAACAACAGTTGAAGAGCCAGCAACTAAAGAAGAAGCAACAACAGCTGAAGAGCCAGCAACTAAAGAGGAAGCAACAACAGCTGAAGAGCCAGCAACTAAAGAAGAAGCAACAACAGCTGAAGAGCCAGCAACTAAAGAAGAAGCAACAACAGCTGAAGAGCCAGCAACTAAAGAAGAAGCAACAACAGCTGAAG
>NZ_JBXAHW010000021.1:16957-19497 GCF_058795495.1 Staphylococcus sp. GW823-FHT05F06
CTGAAGAGCCAGCAACTAAAGAAGAAGCAACAACAGCTGAAGAGCCAGCAACTAAAGAAGAAGCAACAACAGCTGAAGAGCCACAAGAGATAAATAATAAGAGTAAACAGTTACTAGACATGGATAAAAATAGCACAATCGACGAAAAAATCGACTATGCAAAACAAACTATAAATGAACTGAATATTAATCAAAATGATATTTCTAATATTGAAACTTCAATTAAAAATAATAGTGATTTAAAAAATTTATCTAAAGAAGAATTAAATAACGAAATTTTACGAGCTGCATTAGTAAATGAGTCTAACAATAATGACTATGGTTTACAAACATTATCAGCTATTGAACCTTTAACAACTAATGTTAGAAATAAAAATAATTCATTAAGTCCAGTATCTAAACTTAGAATGTTGGCAACTGCAACATCAGGTCAAAATGTTAATGATAAAATTAATATCAAAAATGCTAGTTTGACACTTAACAAGAAGAATAATCAACATGATGATAATACGGTTTGGCCAACAAGTAATGAGCAATTAAGATTATCTGCTGATTACGAACTGGATAATAGTATTAAAGAAGGAGATACATTCACTATAAAATATGGTGATTACATTAGACCTGGTGCTTTAGAACTTCCAGCTAAAAATACACAACTACGTAGTAAGGAAGGTTCAATTGTAGCAAACGGTATTTATGATGAAAATACAAATACAACTACATACACTTTTACTAATTATGTAGACCAATATCAAAACATTACAGGTAGCTTTAATCTTTTAGCAACACCAAAAAGAGAGACAGTAACTAAAGATAAACAAAGTTATCCTATGGATGTTACCATCGCTAACCAAGAAGTTAGAGAAAACTTTGTAGTAGATTATGGTAATCATAAAGACCATCTTACAAGTGCAGCAGTAGCAAATGTTGATAATGTAAATAATAAACATAATGAAGTTGTTTATTTAAATCAACCTGGGAATAGAATTTATGATGCAAAATATTTCTCAACAGTTCAAAACGGTAATTTTATACCTAATGAAATAAAAGTGTATGAAGTATTAGATGATAATGTTTTAGTTGATAGCTTTAATCCGAATTTAAACGGATCTGCAGTTAAAGATGTAACTAGTGAATTTACACCTAAATATAGCCTTAATAATACTAGAGTAGATATAGATCTTAACCGTAGTAATATGAACAAAGGAAAACGTTATATTATTACTCAAGCGGTTAAACCATCAGGTACTGGCAATGTTACTACAAATTATGAATTAACACGTTATGGTAACCAAGAATCAAGATACCCAACAGGCACTAAAAGTACAACCGTCAGTTATATTAATGGTTCTTCAACAGCACAAGGAGATAACCCAACATACAGTCTTGGAGACTATGTATGGTTAGATAAAAACAAAGATGGTATCCAAAATGATGACGAAAAAGGTATTCCAGGTGTTTACGTCATTCTTAAAGATAGTAATAACAAAGAATTACAACGTGCAACCACAGATGATACAGGACATTATCAGTTTAATAACTTACAAAATGGAACATATAATGTTGAATTTGTTATTCCTAATAATTACACTCCATCGCCATCAAATACAATTGATAATGATACTATTGATTCGGATGGTCAAAAAGATGGAGATAGTAATGTAGTGGTAGCCAAAGGTACCATTAATAATGCTGACAATATGACTGTTGATACAGGTTTTTATGAAACACCTAAATATAGCCTTGGGGACTATGTATGGAAAGACACTAACAAAGACGGTGTTCAAGATTCTGATGAAAAAGGAATTCAAGGTGTAACAGTTACACTAAAAGATAAGAACGGTAACGTATTAAAAACAACAACCACAGATGAAAATGGTAATTATCGTTTTGATAATTTAGATAGTGGTGACTATATAGTACATTTTGAAAAACCAGAAGGTTTAACTCAAACTACTACAAATTCAGGTAGTGATGAAAACAAAGATGCTGATGGTGAAGAAGTACATGTAACTATCACTGATCATGATGACTTTAGCATTGATAATGGATACTTCGATGAAGACAGCGACGCTGACTCAGACGCTGACTCAGATGCAGATGCAGACTCAGATGCAGATGCTGATTCAGATGCAGACGCAGACTCAGATGCAGACGCTGACTCAGATGCAGACGCTGATTCAGATGCAGACGCAGACTCAGATGCAGATGCAGACTCAGATGCAGACGCTGACTCAGATGCAGACGCTGACTCAGATGCAGATGCAGACTCAGATGCAGATGCAGACTCAGATGCAGACGCTGACTCAGATGCAGACGCTGACTCAGATGCAGATGCAGACTCAGATGCAGATGCTGATTCAGATGCAGACGCTGACTCAGATGCAGACGCTGACTCAGATGCAGATGCTGATTCAGATGCAGATGCAGATGCGGATGCTGACTCAGATGCAGATGCTGATTCAGATGCAGATGCAGACTCAGATGCAGATGCTGATTCAGATGCAGACGCAGACTCAGATGCAGACGCTGACTCAGAT
>NZ_JBXAHW010000021.1:19593-31999 GCF_058795495.1 Staphylococcus sp. GW823-FHT05F06
GCAGATGCAGACTCAGATGCAGATGCTGATTCAGATGCAGACGCAGACTCAGATGCAGACGCTGACTCAGATGCAGACGCAGACTCAGATGCAGACGCTGACTCAGATGCAGACGCAGACTCAGATGCAGATGCTGATTCAGATGCAGATGCTGATTCAGATGCAGACGCAGACTCAGATGCAGATGCAGACTCAGATGCGGATGCAGACTCAGATGCAGATGCTGATTCAGATGCGGATGCTGATTCAGATGCGGATGCTGACTCAGATGCTGATTCAGATGCGGATGCTGATTCAGATGCAGATGCTGACTCAGATGCTGATTCAGATGCGGATGCTGATTCAGATGCAGATGCTGACTCAGATGCAGACGCAGACTCAGATGCAGATGCTGACTCAGATGCAGATGCTGACTCAGATGCAGACGCAGACTCAGATGCGGATGCAGACTCAGATGCAGATGCTGACTCAGATGCTGATTCAGATGCAGATGCTGACTCAGATGCAGACGCAGACTCAGATGCTGATTCAGATGCGGATGCTGATTCAGATGCAGATGCTGACTCAGATGCTGATTCAGATGCTGATTCAGATGCAGACGCAGACTCAGATGCAGATGCAGACTCAGATGCGGATGCAGACTCAGATGCGGATGCTGATTCAGATGCGGATGCTGATTCAGATGCGGATGCTGACTCAGATGCGGATGCTGACTCAGATGCAGATGCTGATTCAGATGCAGATGCTGACTCAGATGCAGACGCAGACTCAGATGCAGACGCAGACTCAGATGCAGATGCTGATTCAGATGCAGACTCAGATGCGGATGCTGACTCAGATGCAGATGCTGATTCAGATGCAGACTCAGATGCGGATGCTGACTCAGATGCGGATGCAGACTCAGATGCTGATTCAGATGCAGACGCTGATTCAGATGCAGATGCAGACTCAGATGCAGATGCAGATGCGGATGCGGATGCAGACTCAGATGCAGACGCAGACTCAGATGCAGATGCTGATTCAGATGCAGACGCAGACTCAGATGCAGACGCTGACTCAGATGCAGACGCAGACTCAGATGCAGACGCTGACTCAGATGCAGACGCAGACTCAGATGCAGATGCTGATTCAGATGCAGATGCTGATTCAGATGCAGACGCAGACTCAGATGCAGATGCAGACTCAGATGCGGATGCAGACTCAGATGCAGATGCTGATTCAGATGCGGATGCTGATTCAGATGCGGATGCTGACTCAGATGCTGATTCAGATGCGGATGCTGACTCAGATGCTGATTCAGATGCGGATGCTGATTCAGATGCAGATGCTGATTCAGATGCAGACGCAGACTCAGATGCAGATGCTGATTCAGATGCAGATGCTGATTCAGATGCAGATGCTGATTCAGATGCAGACGCAGACTCAGATGCAGATGCAGACTCAGATGCAGATGCAGACTCAGATGCAGATGCTGATTCAGATGCAGACTCAGATGCAGATGCTGATTCAGATGCAGACTCAGATGCAGATGCAGACTCAGATGCTGATTCAGATGCAGACGCAGACTCAGATGCAGATGCAGACTCAGATGCAGATGCTGACTCAGATGCAGACAAAGATCATAATGACAAAGCAGATAAATCAAATGATAACGAATTACCTGATACTGGTAATAACACTCAAAATAATGGCACATTATTTGGTTCATTATTTGCTGCACTTGGAGGACTATTCTTAGCGGGCAGCCGTCGTAAAAACAAAAATAATGAAGAAAAATAATAAGTAGTCTTTATATTTGCGCAATGAAAATTAAAACCAGGCCTTCTATGGCCTGGTTTTCTTTTAAATACTATGATATAGATTGATATAAATAGAATTAATAAGGAGAAAACTATGGATTTTGACTATAAATTAGATAAATTATTAACCGAAGTAAATAATAAAAGTGAAATTAATAATTATGTTTTTATAAGTTTGGGTAAACCTAACATCAAAGCCCAAGTTAAATTAATCAAAAAAACTAATTATCTTAAGCAAGATATTTCGAAATTAGCACTTAAATTTAAAAAGAGGACAGGTCAGTTTCCAGAGTGGATTAAATTAGATATTGTTACGTCAACAGAAAAAGTTCTATTTAAAGAATTAAGAAAAGAATTGATTAATACAAGACGTAATTATGTGGATTTTGGTATAGCATTTGATAGTCAATGGAATTTAGCAGTGTTACCTGAAGAAATTAATGCGAATGCTTTTGTTCGACCAGATAATTCTACTAAAGAATTATTTCTTTCTGAAAAAAATATTAATAATTATTTACGTAAATATACGACTAATAAAAAGGCATTTTCTAGTGAATTTTATAATGAAAAAGAAGTTGTTAAATTTTATACACATGGTTTCTTCATAGGTAATGAGAAAGTATATGAACTATACAGCAATGGTTATAGAAAAGGTTTAAGAAAAGTAGATCATTTAGAGAATGAAATTGATCAATTAATTGAAATTAGCACTAATTTTTTACAGAATATGTTGTTAGATAATGGTAAGTATATTTATGGATATTTCCCACATTTTGATAATGAAATTGGATTTTATAATATTTTAAGACATTCATCTTCTACATATGCTTTGATAGAAGGATTAGCTTATTTAGGCAAAAGTTTACAACCCGTTGAAAAGGCAATTGATTATGTTATTTCAAATCAATTACTTGAAGTTGAAGATAAAGCATATATCTATGATGATACGGAAGACGCTAATGAAATTAAATTAGGACAAAATGCTTCATTTATATTCGCTATATGTGAATATTTAAAACATGAGAATAATCCTAAATATCTTGAAGCTGCTCAAAAAGTAGCGAAAGGTATTCTTTCAATGATTGATGAAGATACGTATGAAACGACGCACTTATTGAATTATCCTGATTTAAGCGTAAAAGAGAAATTCAGAATTATTTATTATGATGGCGAAGCTGCGCTTGCATTGTTGAGACTATATCAAAGAGATAATAATAAAGTATGGTTGAAAACTGTAGAAAATTTAATGGATCGTTTCCTTAAGAAGAAATATTGGCAATATCATGATCATTGGCTAGGTTATTGTACAAATGAATTAATTCAAATTACCCCTCAAGAAAAATATTTTGAATTTGGTATAAAAAATGTGAATACGTATCTAGATTATATTAAAAATCGTGAAACTACTTTCCCAACATTCTTGGAAATGTTAATGGCTACTTATAGATTAGTACAAAAAGCCAAAGAAACTGGTTATGGGGAATTAGTAAATCATTTGATAGATGAGGAATATTTAAAAGAAGTTATTGATATTAGAGCAGATTATCAAAGAGTAGGCTTCTTTTACCCTGAAACTGCAATGTACTTTAAAAATCCATCTAGAATTTTAGGAAGTTTCTTTATTAAACACCATGGTTATCGTGTCCGTATTGATGATATTGAGCATTATCTATCAGGATATGTACAGTACCAAAAGGCGTTCAAAGGGTAGGTAGTGATTATGCTAACAATTGAAAAAATTTATCATATTATAGGTGGAGAGTTAAAGGATGCTCATAATAGTAAATCAAATGAAATAAATGATTTTGAAACAAAATATAAATTTGTAAAAAACAAAAAGACTGCGTATTTTTCTCCAAATAAAGAAACATGGACAAAAAAATTGGGGAGATGATTTTCTAGATACAGTTAAAAGTAATAATGAGAGAACCTAATTGTAATATTAAGTTTGTAGCAAAGAATTTATTGAAATAACTAATTATTTTAGTGAGTATCAAGACTATTTTAATTAACTATAAAATGTTAAATGAAATGCAAAGTATTATTTATTTGAGACTGTCTAAAGAAATAAAATAGAAAGGAAAGCATGCCAAATTGTATTTCCTAAAAGAAGGTGGTTTGACAGGACATTTTTATATTTGGAATAAAGAGAGTATTTAACGAGTGAACTTTTGGTTTAACAGAAAGTAAAAAACAAGAAATTAATTATCAAGTAATTGATAAAATTGAAGAAGAAACACAAAATAAATTTTGATGAATTTTTTAAATGTTAGTCAAAAGCTCCCTATTTTTAAAGAGGTAATTTTATTTTTGAAATGCCCAATTGCTGTAATTGAATGTACTTTTTCTTCCAAATTTGATACAAAGTAAGATTATATTCTTGAACCCAACGATAGATCATTGAATGATAAACGTTAATAACATGTTCATTTAATATTTCAGATATGTCACAGTAACTAACGCTACAGTGATTACGTCTTTATCAAATTGCTTATATCTAAAATAATTCATAGAGAACGCTCCTTTTTTGTTAAAATATATACTATAAAATTAACTTTGTAATAAAACTTTATAAAGGCATTGATATAAATAATTAAGGGGTGGGGTATGATGATTATCGCTTTGTTATTATGTTCTATTATCTTATTTTGTTTAGTAATTTATTTTTATAAAAAGAGCATTGATAATATTAAATTGAAGGAGGAAAATGAGCAAGCGCTAATTTTAAATATTGATAGGCATAAAAGTCAAAATAAAGATTTATCGGTTCGCTATAACAAGCTAACTCAAAAATATGAAGATGTATGTAAAGAAAACCAAAACTTAAAAGAAAGTTATCGTTCAGGTCATATATTTGATAAAAACATAGGTGAAATCAAAGCTGCTAAGGAATTACAAGAAATTTTTGAACAGTTGAAAGAAGAAGTTAATCTCAATTATTTTATAAAGTTCGATAATCTTTTTTTATATGATTTAAACGAACCTAGACAAATAGATCATATGGTTATTTGCGATTATGGTATTTATATATTTGAAACAAAATATTGGGAAGGTGATATATATTACAATATATCTAAAGAAAGTTTAAGAGGTACTAAGCATAAATTATTGAATCGATATATTTTTTATAAACAAGATGAAAATGAGCATCAAACTTTTGTTTTGAAATTAAATGAAAACGGAGAAATAACATATCAAAATAATGGTAATCCTTATAAGCAGATATATAAAACGATGAAGATATTAAATGATTTTTTAGATAAAAAATATTTTATAAATAGTATTATATACTTTAATTATCACAATGATAAATATCATTTTATTGATGGATCAGATAAAAATAATGGGATAATTGGAGTGAATCAGAAAGAAAATTTATATAATGTACTAAAAAATAGAATGAAAAATTTTAAATTTGGAAAGTTGAAAGAAAAGCAAATAAAATATTTAAAGCAGAAATTTGAAAAGTATAACGTATAACATTATTAACAGGAGAAAAAGTATATGCTGAGCATACTTAGTAATATAGCAACCATTATAGGCCTTTTAGTAGGTATTCTGTCTTTGCTATACAATTATTTATCCCAAAATAAAACTTGAAAAAGGATATATAAACATTACTTCAGCAATGATTTCGAACTATATAAAAGAATTTGAAAAAATACAAAGCAACAGAAAAATAGAAAAGAATACATAATTCAACTTATCGGAGTGCATATGCTTACATGTTTACAGATGATATAATAATGAAGTCGCCTTAACTTCCATAGGCGAAATTACTATGGAAGGAGGTGAGACCTATGGCAATTCTCTTTGTTAGTATAATTGCACCTGTGATTTCAGGATGCATCGTTGCGATTTTCACGTTTTGGCTAAACAATCGTAACAAGTAATAAGGCGACATAGCTGCACCAAAAAATCCCCTCACTACCGGAAATAGTGAGGGGATTGGTGTACCTATGGAACTCTCTTTGTTAAATACAGTATAGCATCATATAGGGTAGGAATGCAAAATTCTGAAATATACTATTTGTATTTTTCTTCAGCTAATTTATACTCTTCGTTAATAGAATCAATAATATTTGTTTTATCTTCTATTATTTCTTTAAATTGATTATAAATATTAGAGTAAATTATTTCTTCGGCGGGGTTATCAATTTTTTTATCTTCATAGTTGTCCATAGTTACATTTGACTCTAATATTACTTCTAGTAACTTATAAATATCATTTGAAGTTATTTCAGTAATGTTTCTATATTCATCCTTATTTAAGTCTAAAAAATGAGCGCAATTTTTATCAATTGTTAAAAGTTTCATAGAATTTGTTCCTTTCATAGTAGGTTTTTTCACCTGCCTCAAAATAATCTAATTGTACTTGCTTATTTGAAACAGTAATATTATTTTTATTTTTTAAAAACTCATCATTTGGATAACCATAAAATACATCAAAATCATTTTCATTATTCTTTGTGCAATATATAAGATAGTCTGGGTTTATCGATGTTCCTAAAGTACTATTATGAGTAGTCATTATTACTGTAATCTTATTAGAAACATCTTGAATATATTGGTTTATACTTTCTTTCAAAAATATGTTATCAAAAGAACCTTCAGGTTCATCTATTATTAAATAATCATAATCTAAAGCGTTTTGTATTTTTTGAAGAAAAATAAATTCTGTTCTTTGCCCTCCTGATATTTTTTGTCCTGAATAGTTAACAATAGAGTGATCAATTTTTACAAAAAATTTGTGAAGATCAGTAACATTAATTGAAGGAATTTCTTTAAGTGCGCATAAATAAGCATACGGATCGTCGTATTTATTAAAAGCTTCTGAAAATTTATCTTTAGATTTTGCAAGTGATTTTATTTCTTGTGCTCCTTTAAATGGTTTTCTAATTGATCTTTTATAAAAATTTTGAAGTTTAATAGTTTTTATTTTTTTTCTTTTTTCATACCATTTACTAAAGTATTAAACCTTTTAACACGTTGGATATCTTTAGCGATATCATATAAATTAGTGCGTTTGACAGAAGGCGTAGAAGATTTTGTTGTTAATTTTTTTTGTATAATCTCTGTTATGTTATTTGTTAATTGTGCGAGAGATGCTTCTTTTTTTAATTTTCTAAGTTCTGTATGTAATGCAACGGATAATTCTTTTAATTTATTTACTCCTAGAACCTGATTAATAATATAGTTATATTTTTGATTATTTATTAATGATTCAACATTGGATATTGCGTTTTTTAAATTTTTAGTATCTGGTAATTTTAATTCTTTTTCATTAAACAATTTAGCTTTAGAATAAATGTCCATTTTATTTTTGTATTCTGCGTAAGAAAGCAACGAAGTTATATAAGAAGATAAATTACTAAGACTTTGCTTTATGTCAATTTCCTTTATATTTGCCACAATATCTTCTAAAGGTTTTAAATAATCCTTTGTTTCTTGGCTGTATGATTTTTGAAGTCTGCTATGAAAATTACTTTCTTCATTATCAGATACTAATTCAAATTGCTTAATATATTTAGCATCTATATGATAATCATTTATTAATGTTTCTAAGAGTGTGGTTTTCCCAGATGCTCTTGCTCCAACTACTACATTTAGTCTTGTAGATATAGTTAATCCATTAGGCATATGGATGATACCTCTAGTTTCATCTATATTACTGCTCACATTACTTTTATTCATTAAAGCTCGCTTTATAGAAGATATAGTTAATGTATTAGTGTGAATATAAGTGTGTTTATTAACTTCTAAATGATTTAATGTATCATTTATTCTTATATCACTAAATATTAGAGGTGTTAACTTCATTTCATCTTTTTTGTTATAAGAAAATTTCTTATGACTATTAACTTCTCCCCACTTTATACTTGATATCGCATCTAATTTATTTATAGTACCTTGATCAATTTTTGGTTTTTTATCGTAGTGAGGGATTAATAGTGAATCTTTCAAAAATTTTTTACCAAAAATTTTAATAAAGTCGTCTAAGTTAATATAGTCATTTTTGTCTTTTATATATGAAGATAATCTTTCAGAACAAGAAGATAATTGTTCTATGTACTCCTCAGGTGTGATTAATAACATATGTCCATTGACTAGATTAACTTCAATACCCGGAAAGCAATTAATGCTAATATTTTTATTGATCTCAATAAACTGATCTAAATCAAAATGATTATGATTAGTAATAGCTATTCCATCTAAGTCATTGGTTTCTATATATTTTTTAAGAACGTCTAATGAAAAATTAAAATCAATATTTTCGTCTGAAACAGTTTTTTTAGTATGAATATGAAAATCAATTTTTTTCAAGGTACAACTCCTCTTTCATAAAACATTTAGTATACTAATCATTTTAACAATCTCTCTTATTTTATACACTACTTTTTATGAGCAAAATAATATTTTGGAATATCTATTTATATTATTTTGTATGATTATGGCCTACCCTAATTGAACAATTAGGAGCCCTTGTAAAATACAGTTTCTAAATGTATGATTAGGGTGTATGAGAAAGGGTGTTGAAAATGATAGTTGGTTATGCACGAGTATCAACCATTGATCAGAATTTAGATAGACAGATTGAAAATTTAGAAGCATTTGGTGCTGAAAAAATATTCACAGAAAAACAATCAGGTAAATCGATTGAAGATAGACCTATTTTTATAGAAACATTGAACTTTGTAAGAATGGGAGATCGTTTAATCGTTGAATCGATTGACCGTCTAGGAAGAAATTATGACGAGATTATTCAAACGGTGAACTATTTAAAAGAAAAAGAAGTTCAATTAATGATTACAAGCTTGCCTATGATGAATGAAGCAATTGGTAACCCATTATTAGATAAGTTCATGAAAGATTTAATCATTCAAATTTTAGCAATGATTTCAGAACAAGAAAGAAATGAAAGTAAGCGTAGGCAAGCACAGGGAATTAAGGTAGCGAAAGAAAAAGGTATCTATAAAGGCAGACCTGTCCTTTACTCACCAAACGCGAAAGACCCACAGAAACGTTTAGTTTATCAACGTGTTGTAGAAATGTTAGATCAAGGAATTTCTATTAGTAAAATTGCTAAAGAAGTAGATATTACAAGACAGACCGTATATCGAATTAAAAATGAAAGAACAAAATAATTAATAAAATGAGTAAAAAGTGATTGTATAACACATTAGGAAATGATAATATGTTATACAATAACCTGCTTCTTTTAATTTAAAATTCTAAACTTTATTAAACTGTAAAAATGATAATTTCAAACTTCTTCATATTTTTCCCTTTAATAAGATATGAAGACGAAACATCTCTTCCAAAAGATAAGTAAAAAAGTGAGCGTTATTATCTATATAGACAATAACGCTCACTTTTAGTTTCATTGTTATTTTTCCAATCCATCAGTTAAAACATCTAAATTATACTCTAAATATTTAAGATAAGTATCAGCTACGCCACCTTCTTTACTAATTTCATCAGAGTAAATTGGTTTCTTGTAAATTGATACGCCACTTTCTTTAGATACGGTTTCCATTGGACGCTTATCTACGTTTGATTCTACAAATAAGTGAGATGGCTCATTTTTATCAATAAATTTTACTAAATCTTTGATTTGTTCTGGAGATCCATTCTCGTCCGTGTCTATCGCCCAAATATAACCTTCTTTTAGGTCATAACGGTCTGTTAAATATTGGAAAGCTTGTTCACTCGCTACAAAAACACGATCTTTCTTAGGAATATCGCCTAATTGTTTTTCATAATCATCTTCGATGTTATGTAATTTTTTTAAATATGCTTTTTCATTTTCTTTATAATAATCTTTGTTTTTTGGATTTCTTTCAGATAAAGATTTCGTGATATTTTTAATCATTTTTTCTCCTACTTTCGGATCAATAAATGCATGAGGGTTCACTTCTTTTTTGCCATCTTCATCTTTAATGTATTTAGGTTTAACACCTTCTGATGTTTTTATCGCATTTTCTTTTGAAAAATCAGAAGACTCTAAAGCTTTAAATAACCAACCTTTACTGCCACCTTCTAAATTCAATCCATTATAGAAAACCAAATCGGCACTCGAGATATGTTTAATGTCATCTGGTTTAGGATCGTAGTCATGCGGGTCAGTGCCTGTAGGCACTAAATTTTTAACTTCAACGTGCTCTCCGCCAATTTCTTTAACCATATCATCAATCATAGAAAAACTTGTGACCACTTTGATTTTATCTTTATCTACTGATTCTAATTCTTTATCTGAATCACCGTCTTTATCTCCATTACTACAAGCTGCTAAAACAACAGAAAGTGTAATGGTGAATAAAAATAATATCACTTTTTTCATTATAAAAATCCTCCTAAGTTAATGTTTAATCATTCTCCACAATAGCCCATTTCTAGGTGCTAAGAAGAATGTGATAATAAATATAGCTGTAATAACTAATACAATAACCACACCTGAAGGTAAGTTAAATGTAAAACTAAAGAACAACCCAATAATAGATGAAATAGCACCTATCAATGCTGATAAAAGAATCATGGTTGATAGTCTTTTAGTCAGTAAATAAGCTGTCGAAGCTGGCGTAATCAATAAAGAAACAACTAAAATAACACCGACGGTTTGTAATGAGGCAACAGTTACTAACGTTAATAACACCATGATTGTGTAATGGATGAATTTTGTTGGTAAACCTGAAGCTGCAGCCATGGTTGGATCAAACGTTGATAGTAAAAATTCTTTATAAAAGATCACTACAATAATTAAGACAATCGCAGCGACAATAAATGTTAATGTTCGATCCTGTTCTTTAACTGTCAGTACATTACCAAATAAAATTTCCGTTAAATCTATGGACGATTGCGCTTTCGTAACAAGTAAAACCCCTAAAGCTAGAAAGGCAGAAAAAACAATACCTATAGATGAATCGCTTTTGATTTTACTGTTTTGGTTAACGAAACCGATTCCTAAAGCTGCCATAATCCCAAAGACTACCGCACCGTAGAAAAAATTAATGCCCATCATATAAGAAATAGCTACACCCGGTAGAACTGCATGTGAGATAGCATCTCCCATTAGCGCCAAACTTCTTAATACGATGAAACAACCAATAACGCCACAGATGATTCCGATGACAACAGAAGTTACAAGTGCTCTTTGAAGAAAACTAAACTGAAATAACTCATGTATAAATTGACTAATCATTTTTATCCCCACTTTCAGAAGGGATCAAAATATTTGTGCCAAAGGCTTGTGCTAAGTTATCTCCCGTAAACACATTTTCAACAGAACCAAAATCGATTAAATGTTTATTTAAAAGAATAAGGCTATCGAAATATTTACTGACTTTGGATAAGTCATGATGAACAATTAAAATTGTTTTTCCAGATTCAGCTAGTTCTTTTAATAAATCAACAATGATATTTTCACTTGTAATATCGATGCCAACAAAAGGTTCATCAAGTAATATCAAATCTGTTTTCTGAACTAACGTTCTAGCAATTAACACTCGTTGAAATTGTCCTCCTGATAGCTCCCCTATTTGTCGATCTTTATATTCCGACATATCCACTTTGTTAAGGGCTTCTGTTGCCATTGCTTTTTCTTTTTTCCCAGGTAACTGCCACGGTTTTAACCGAGGGTATATACCTAAAATGACACAATCTAAAACTTTCATAGGAAACGTTGTATCGATATTACTTTTTTGTTCGACGTATGAAAGATTTTTAAGTTGCTTATGTATAGGCTTACTTTTAAAAAATGTTTGTCCTTTGTGTGGTATTAAATTAATCATTGCTTTAATCAAAGTTGATTTACCTGCCCCATTTGGGCCAATAATCCCAACAATTTGTCCTTCTATCATTTGTAAAGAAACATCTTGTAAAGCTCGGGTTTGATTATCATAAACCACTGACAAGTTTTGTACATCTAACACGCTATTCCCTTCTTTCTTCACTTGCGTAAATAATATATTTAGGTTATCCTAAATATATTATTTAGTCAAACGAAAATTTGAAGTTTGGCTAGCTATTTCTGCTTTAAAAATCAAAATTGTAGGTGGGATCATGATTACTGATGCGCAAAAGAAATATTTGAAAATTATCTTCCAATTAGGTGGAGACATTGAGCTAGTGTCTAATAAAATGTTATCTAAAAAGTTAGGAGCAGTGCCCCCTTCAATTAGCCAAATGTTAGATCGATTAACCGAAGCAGGTTTTGTCAAAAGTGAACATTATCGTGGTGTTATGTTAACTAAGAAAGGATTAACTTATACGATAGAAATGACTAACAATCATGAGATTATTAAAGCGTTTTTCATAAAAGTATTAAATATCAACTCTTCTGAAGTCAACCAAGAGGTTGATTTAATCGAAAATCACGTATCAGATAAATTTGTTCAACGTTTATCTGAATACTTAAGAACAAAACAATTTTAAAAAGGATGATTAACTATGAAGCTTTTTAATAAAAAGTACAGTACAAAGCAACAATTATTCTCTCCCAGCCCTCAAAATAAGAATACGAATCATAAATAAATGAGGCTGGGACATAATTTCTAACAAATTAGCCAGTAAATGAGTTTATTATAAATTCATTTACTGGCTTCTTTATT
>NZ_JBXAHW010000022.1:0-26173 GCF_058795495.1 Staphylococcus sp. GW823-FHT05F06
AAAATCGGTTCAACGTGGGGTAACGCAAACAACTGGGCAAACGCTGCAGCACGTTCTGGTTACACAGTAAACAATTCACCTGCTAAAGGTGCAATCTTACAAACGTCACAAGGTGCATACGGACACGTAGCATACGTTGAAGGTGTAAACAGCAATGGTTCAATCAGAGTTTCAGAAATGAACTACGGTCACGGTGCAGGTGTTGTCACTTCACGTACAATCTCTGCGAGTCAAGCTGCTTCATATAACTATATTCACTAATCACATATAAAACTTGTATAACATAGTCAAATACCTGAGACATTGATTATCATTGTCTCAGGTATTTTTTAAGCAGTATTTTATCAACTTATACAGTGTAGAACCATTTTTCTTTATATAAGATTAAAACAATACATCGACGCTCTATGATTATAGATATTAAAAAATTGAGATTAAAACGTATTAATAAACGCTTTAACCTCAATTACAACTTTAAACAAATTCAATTGTTGTGGTAGTTTTCTCAATAATTATGTCATCTCAAAAATAGTGTCAAAAGAATTCGTCGTGTACTGTCATGCATTTATTTCGCTACATAACAAATACATGATATGTACTTAAAGGATATTAACAAACTTGAAACGCCTTATGATACTATAGCTACAATTTATATCGTAAGTTAATGTTTCAACTATTATCTACATTCCACTTACAATAATATTTAAACTTATTTTCTACTTATTTTTTTAATTCCTATACCTGTAAAGCCATAAATTATTGCAATGAATGCACATAAGTAACATGGGATTGCCCATATAAAGAACTGATCAACTGAAACATTAAGTTGGTGTGCATAATATATACCAGATGTGCCCCATGGAATGAGTGGCAATACCATTGTACTTGAATCTTCAAGTGTACGAGATAACACTGACTTTGAGACATTCATCTTTTCGAACATATCTTTCATAAGTACGCCTACCATAATAATAACTATTGAAGCAACTCCAGCTGCAAATACTAGCATAATACTACAAACTACAGTTATTAATATTAGTGTTCCAACTGACTTTACGCCTTTAGCTATTGTCTCTAAAATTACGTCTAAACAACCTGCCTTTTCAACAATACCAGCAAAAGCATAACCACAAAATATAGTTACAATGATTTGAGTCATACTCATCATACCACCCTGCTCAATCAACGTCTTAGCATTATCTGAAATATGAGACTGGTGTAGCATTGTATGATTAAATCCATCAAAAGAAGCTTTAAAACCATCTTTCATATTAAATTGATGATCGAATGTTCCAATAACTAAAGCACTGATACTAGAGATAAGCATTGACGGTACTGTAGAGATTCTAAATATTAAACATAAAACTATGATAATAAGTGGGATCCATACCCAAAAATTCAAGTTATAAATTGTTGTTAATTCTTTTAATAGATTTTGAATTTGTTGTGTATTTGCGTCTCCCTTATATTGTAATCCAACAATAAACCATATAGCCAATCCTATTATAGAAGCAGGGATTGTTGTCCACATCATCGATTTAATGTGAGCAAAAATATTAACTTTAGTTACAAGAGCTGCCAAATTTGTAGTATCAGATAATGGAGACATTTTATCACCAAAAACCGCCCCTGCAATAATGGCACCAGCAGCCATACCTGCTGGCACACCTAATTGATTAGCAATTGATATGAGTGCAATGCCTGCTGTAGATGCCGATCCCCAAGCCGTTCCTGTAGCGATTGAAGTCATTGCACTGATTATAAATGCAGATACTAATAAATAACTTGGGTTTAAAAATTTAAGTCCATAGTAAATTAACGCTGGAACTGTTCCAGAATACATCCAACTTCCTACAATGATTCCAACAGCTAAAATAATAAAGATAGCTGGCATCGCCGTGCTCAATCGATGAGTAATCCCCTCTTCTAAATCCTTCCATTTTAATCCCACTCTATGTGCAATCAATGCTGCATAAGCTGAAGAAATTAATAATAATATTTGTATCGGGACATTAAAGAAAACAAAACCAATTACTACAACGACAACCATAACTAAAATAGTAGAAATAGATTCTAAAAAAGTAGGATATCTATACTTTTGAGTCATACTTTTGCTCCCTTCAGTATGATTTGAAACAAAACCTCTTTTCTTAAATTTTAATTGCTAAAAATTACTCTAATCCTAATTTATCTAAGCCTAATTCCTCGATAGTGAGGCCCTCTTCAAAGAAATCGCGTTCAAGAATAGTTGAAGCTATCATAATAACAGCATCGATATTAGGTGTCGGGACATCAATGACACGTCCTAAACTAGACCATAATACTAATCCATATGCGATATCTTCAGTTAAATAACGGTTTTCAACGTGATTCGGTCCTGGAATTTGAGAAAACACAGGACTAGTATTAAAAAGACGATTTAACGGTTCATCCTCGTCTTTCCGTTCTAAATAACCCCTTTGAATACGTGATTCTTTGGCAGTCGATAATTCAAAACCTAATTTTCTCCCTAAATTTAAACGTTCTATCTCAATAGCATGTAATAATCTCACAGTATGTTTTGTTATGCCTTCTTTATATAAAGAAAACTCTTCTGAATAATCAATACGTCCAACGTTCAATAATGTTGGTCCAGGATGTACTTCTGGGTTACCATTTTCAAGATTAGTTTTAAGTAAACTTTCTTCTTTTACAAGATAATCGTAAATTTTAGATACCTTTTCATAACTTTCATTTAACTCACTACGATCAAATGTTGAAAAGAACACCCGACGAACATTTAAAGATAAATCTACTTTAGCATTGTTAAAGTCAACACGTGTACCATATGTTAATGTATTTGCTTCTGCAAAGTGTGGATGGACATCAATATGACGATCTTCTAATACATTCATAAATCGTATTGAACCCATTGAAGCAGCAATGTTAAAGAAAATGAGATGGTCGTTCGTCACAAATTTTGACATCACTTTAGCATAATATTCAATGAATGATGAAGGAATAATTACCTGAACAATGTCTGCACCATCTAAAACATACTCCATATCATCACTAATATCAGTAAACTCTATAAACTTTTCTTCTCCCTCATTATTAAAATCAAAGCCACCTTTTTCTAGGGCGACATCAAATTTACTAATAGATTCGTTACGACAATATAATCGTACATCATGACCTTTATCTACCATATCCACTGCAGCAGTTACTGCACCATTACCTGAACCTACAATAGCTATTTTCATTTTTTTACCTCTTTTCACTAAATTTTTATGCTTATACTACAATAAATCACTAATATATTTTGTATTCTTGCCATAAAAAAGGAGTGGTTCTCAATTCAAACATAATCTGATTGAACGATGTGCCTCTCCACATGTATGTAATGATTAAAATATTTACTAGATCTGCATTATAATATAAAATTTTACCATTTACATTACTATTATATATAACGCTTAAAATTTTATTAATAACAACAGTACTATATAACCAAATTATCTATATTTCAAACTACTTCGTCAATCGATATAAAAATTAAATTTAACATTTAATTAATAATTAATTATTGATACAATTATAGTTGCATTAAGTGATTTTTTTTACAAATGGAGGTAAAACCTATTATGGATAAACACACGAATTACAATGAATTAAAATCTAAGAATGTGTCTGATCAAACTTCATCAGATAATTTATCGAATGACAGTACAGTACACCACCAATCAACTATTCAAAATGAGGAAAGTCAAGATAATCGTTTAATGGCAATGTTAATTTATTTATTAAGTTTATTTACTGGTATCATTGGTCCTTTGATTATTTGGTTACTCAAGCGTAAAGAGTCCCGACTTATTGATGTATCTGGGAAAACGTATCTGAACTATTTTATTTCTTATACTATCTATTCAACAGTAGGCGTGATATGTATGTTTATGATTGTTCCTTTAATGAATATAAGTGAAAGTTTAGCCATCTTATTATTAATTTTGCTGCTGGTGGTAGTCTTCATCTTATTGGCATTGTTAATAATGTCATTTGTGTGTACAATTATTGCTTGCGTAAAATATATGTCTGGCAAAACTTACACTATCCCACTCACGATACCTTTTATAAAATAAGTTACATTATTACAGAATCATTGTAATAAAACACTTGAACTTATTTACATTATGACCCTCCAAATCTTGATTTGAAGCACATTAACAATATAAATTGAGTTCGTAATCTTGGTTATCTTTTATTACATAGATAATCAAGTTTTTTTATTTTGTTTACGAATAAGTAACAATCCCCATATTTTCAATTAAATCTGTTAAAGTATTCAGTGTTGTTAAGAACAACTACATGCACACACATAAATGAGTAAACATGTTAATAATTTTCAAATCAATTTGCAGTACATCTAATAAATATTACAATTTTTGGAGGCGTTAAATATTATGAAAAAAATCAAAGCAATCTCGACATTGGTAGCTGGACTTGGTATAGCATTTCTAGGTCACACAACACATGCAGATGCGGCTGAAAATAACAATCAACAACAAAGTACATATAACTATAGTACAACTGAAGTATCATTTTCTAATTCAGGAAATTTATATACTTCTGGCCAATGTACTTGGTATGTTTATGATAAAACTGGTGGAAAAATCGGATCAACATGGGGGAATGCAAATAGCTGGGCAACTGCAGCTCAAGCAGCAGGATTCACTGTAAATAATACACCTGAAGAAGGTGCAATTATGCAATCATCTGAAGGTGCTTTCGGACATGTTGCTTTCGTTGAAAGTGTCAATAATGATGGTTCTATTACTGTATCAGAAATGAACTATGATGGTGGTCCATTCGCTATAAGCACACGAACAATCTCTGCCAGTGAAGCAAGTTCATATAATTACATCCACCTGAATTAATCAGTATTCAAATTATTAAAATTACTCCAATCTATTCTTGTGTAAGAATAGATTGGATTTTTTATTTAATAGTAATGTTTGTGAGAAGCCATTGCCTCGAAGTTACGAATTTGAGAAAATGGTTCTATTACTTTAATAGGAGGAATAAAAGAATGCAATGGCTTAAAGTTATATTAGCCGGTTTTATTGAAATCATCTGGGTCACTGGACTTGATCAAGCGCACTCATTGTTTACATGGATATTTACCCTCTTTTTTATTGCTTTAAGCTTTTTTCTAGTCATTGATGCTTCGAAGCACTTACCAGTTGGTACGGTATATGCATTTTTTGTCGGAATCGGTGCTGTTGGTACAGTGTTAGTTGATATGATTTTCTTCAACCAACCATTTACTTTCACTAAAATCTTTTTAATAATGACCCTTATTTTAGGAATAATAGGATTAAAACTGACAACTGATGCAACGAAAGAAGGGAGATAAAAAGTATGGCTTGGTTATTTCTAATGATAGCCGGAAGTTTTGAAATTTTGGGTGTTGTTCTATTAAATGAACTATCACGTACAAAGAATAAAATTTATGTCATTTTTTTAGGATTAGCATTTATATTAAGTTTTAGTACATTAAAATTTGCAATGGTATCTATTCCTATGGGTACTGCATACGCTATATGGACAGGAATTGGTACAGCTGGTGGTACATTAATTGGAATGATTTTTTATAGAGAATCTACACGTTTAAGTAGAATTTTATGTATTTTATTAATCATCATTTCAGTTGTTGGATTACGTTTAATAAGTTATTAATATCAATCATTAAGGTTTAATGATTGTTTGCGCTTTCTTGTTTTACTATACTATTCATAAAAGAAGGAGTGATGGTTATGACAAAAGTTTATATTGCAGGCGCAATACCTGAAGTGGGACTTAACTTATTGAAAGAACATTTTGAGGTAGACATGTATGATGGCGAGGGGCTTATTGATAAAGAAACCTTAAAAAAAGGGGTAGAACATGCAGATGCATTAATTAGTTTACTATCAACTTCTGTTGATAAAGATATTATTGATAGTGCTAATAACCTTAAAATTATAGCGAATTATGGTGCAGGTTTTAATAATATTGATGTCGAATATGCAAGACAACAAAATATAGATGTTACAAATACACCACACGCTTCGACAAATGCTACTGCTGATTTAACAATCGGTTTAATTTTATCAGTAGCGCGTAGAATTGTAGAAGGAGATCATTTATCCAGAACAACAGGTTTTGATGGTTGGGCACCCTTATTCTTCCGAGGCAGAGAGGTATCAGGAAAAACTATTGGTATTATAGGCTTAGGTGAAATTGGAGGTGCAGTAGCTAAACGCGCACGCGCATTTGATATGGATGTTCTGTACACTGGTCCTCATCGTAAGGAAGAAAAAGAACGAGATATCGGTGCGAAATATGTAGATTTAGATACTTTACTTAAAAATGCAGATTTTATTACAATCAATGCGGCATATAATCCATCACTGCATCATATGATTGATACTGAACAATTTAATAAAATGAAATCTACTGCCTATTTAATTAATGCAGGACGTGGTCCAATAGTAAATGAACAATCTTTAGTTGAAGCCCTTGATAATAAAGCTATTGAAGGTGCTGCATTGGATGTATATGAATTTGAGCCAGAAATCACTGATGCATTAAAATCATTTAAAAACGTTGTGCTTACACCTCACATTGGTAATGCAACATTTGAAGCTAGAGATATGATGGCTAAAATTGTTGCGAATGATACAATAAAAAAATTAAATGGTGATGAACCTCAGTTTATTGTCAATTAACTGGTGCATTCAACAACATAAACACAAAAAGAGCTATGAAGATATTGAGTTGAGTCTCTATCTTCATAGCTCTTTATTTATTAAAATTACTGCATTTTTAATATTTAACTTTATCATTTAACAATGTATGTCATCATATATTACTTTTCTTTGGATTTGTATAAAAATTTTGTTTGAGCTGATGCCAAAGCATTTGGTATTAATTTCATCGCGGTATTTCTAAGTTTAACAGTTAATTTATGATGCTTTTGAGCCATTTTACCTATCTTTTTCGAACGCCTAATCACTTTTGCGGTATGTTTAACTCTAAGTTTATCATAACGCTCAATCGCTTTATTAAAATCATATTTTTCTAAACAATTCACTAATACAATTGCATCTTCCATAGCTTGACTAGCACCTTGTCCCATATTAGGCGTAGTGGCATGCGCAGCATCGCCCATTAAAATAGTACGTCCATAAACGAATGTCTTCAGTGGTTTTAAATCATATATGTCATGAAGTAATATACCTGTTTCACTTTGTCTTTCTAACACATTTCTCACTTCATTTGGAAAGTGATTAAAATATGCTTGAAGATGGGGTTTTCCAAAAGATTGATATTTTGGATCTCCTTCTTTAGCATGAACAGTAATAAACCAATAAGCACGTTGATTAATTAATGGGACTATACCTACTCGTCCTTTAACACCCCAATATTCATTCGCAACATGTTGGTCATTAAATTGTACATCTTCAACCATGCCTCTAAAACATGTGTAACCATTGTAACGAATTTTAGTTCGTGCACCTACAGACTCTCTTACTACAGAATGTAACCCATCAGCACCAATACACAAATCAAACGATTCACTTTCCTGTTTGGTAAAATGTAGGGTAACCTTACAACTCGTTTGTTCAATTTTAGTAACTTTAAATCCTGTGTGAATAGATGATTCTTCGACATATGACTGTATGATCTCAATTAAAGTTTGTCTAGATAATGCGACATTTAGGGAATGAGACTTCAATTTAGCGCTCATTAATGGGGTGCCTTGCTCATCATAAATATTCATTGCGGTAAGATTTTGACCAGCATTTTTAATGCCTTTAGCAAGGTCATGATGCCCTAATTTTTTTAAAACATTATCTCCTATCCCAATACCAGCGCTTAATTCGTTTATAGAAGTATTTTTTTCAAACACTTTAACTTGATGACCTTGTTCTTCTAATAACGCAGCAGCAGTTAAACCACCTATACCTGCGCCTACTATTGCTATTTTCATGTTTTACACCTCAAATTTATCATTCTTTATTATTTTAGCATACACACACATGTTGAAAAGCAAACCCTTCTATTTTAATTGTCAATAAATACAATTCTCTAATTAAAAATAATGAATATATATCTAATCTTTCTATTGTTAATGCTTACTTTAAATTTTCACTCTATTGTAAAAGAAATATTTAAAAATTCAAAAGGGGTATATGCTTACGAATATTCTTTTAAACCTAAAAAACCTGAGACATCTTTTATTGTCCCAAGTTTTTTATCATATAGCTAATCATTGACAAAGTTAAAACTACTCTGTTTGAAGCTATTCATATATAAATTGCCAAAATAGAATGAAACACTTAGTTGATTGCTAACTCATTCTCTAATTTTATTTATTTGTAATATTTTTTTCTTATATGATCTTTTTTTATTCCATATTTATCATAGTATTTCTCCATTAAATCAGCTATATTATTGGCCCACTGAATATCACTAGCATATTGATGTTGGCCTGGATTTTGTGGGTTCCACCGCATTTGATATAAGCTCAATTGATTATTTTTAAAGTAATGGTATCTCACAAACCACGCGCCACCCATTATCGCTTTTTCAGGAGTGGTCCACTTCTTCTGTTTAGCAAAACTCTTACCAGTCTTTACAGCATCTTCATCAAAAGCACCAATACCAAAAAAGTTATAATAGTGATGGTTACCTTCTTTAATTCCTTTTGATAAATCTGATTGACCATTTCCTGTCTCAACTAGTGCATGACTGATGAGATATAGGATATTCACTTCATATTTATCTTGGGCTTTAATAAACGTTGATCCCTTATTTTCTAAAATACCTTTTCCTTTTAAGATATGGTTAACTTCCTTCTCTGACATAGGTACTTTTTCTGATATATCCATGTACTTCAAATCATTATCACTATGTTTTATTTGCATAGCTTTCTCTATATCTTGTTTGGAAGCATATATAAACTTACCATTAACTTCTTTAGTATGGATATTTCCCTCACTTGTTTGAAGAGACACCGCTTCTTTAAATGTATGTTTAACATCATTTTTAAAAAGGTTTGTATCAAATATAAGAAAAAGTATTGCTAAAATGACGAGTATGCTAATTATGAACAATGTCGTCATTCGAAGCCGAGTATTCTTTAACATTTCAACTAACTCCTAAAAATTTTAAGATAATACAAAATAGGCTATTACGATAGCAATCATCACTATAAAGAACGAGACATTAATTGCAATTTTCATACCTGTACGGTGTCTGAACATAACATTAAAAATGACGAGACTAATTGTTAATGATACAACAAAAAATGCAATAGCTAACATGAGCTTTAGCATAATTAAACAGATGATTCCAATAACTAATAGTACATTAGATGTGATTGCTAGAGCTTTTAATACTTTAGGATTGATATGCGTCACTCCTTCTATGATATTTAATAACATTACTAATCATACATGATTAGAAGAATAAATGTCGACTCATAATACGGTAAAAAGTTTTTATATCAAATGTACTAGAAATTTAAGTGATAGATGTTAGTTTAAAAATATATTAAACCGTACTAGATTTAGTTATTACGAGACATTCCTCTAAGCAGATTTAACATATATCATACTACGATTGATATCATCATCACGTAAAAATCCAACAAGAATGTTAATTGTTGTTTTGTCACCAGGTTTGGTTAGATTTGTAGAATGTATCCACTGTTTAAACGTGATAATAATTCACTTAAGTTTTCAACATCTAATTCTTCTAGCAAAAAGACAAGTTGTGCGATATTTGTTAAAACGTCTGAATATATATATCTTTATTTCAAGCCATTAGCATTGAATATCATAACCTTTTGTTTAATAGACATTGAATTACATATTAACTCAGTTTATTTAAGTATTAGTTAAAAGAAAATGATATATAATGCAATATAATCCTTAAAAATTTAGCAAAAATGTTTAAAACTAAAATAAGAGAATATTTAACTCAGCCATCTTTAATTTGCAAAAAACCTAGAACATTTCGTTCTAGGTTTTTAACTCAAGCATTACACTATATGTGATTTTAAAAATTTTTCTTTTTTATAAATTTAAATTGTCTCTTAGTAATTGTGTATTTTCATTTTTAGATGCATCACTTGGTATGAAATAGTACAAACCGTCATTTTGTATACCACCTTCACCCTCTAACTGATGTCGATTAACTTGGTCATTAGCATCTTTATACTTAGTTCTAATTGTATTAAGATCACCTAATTTTAAATCTGTTTTAACATTTTTCTGAATTTGATTCATTAATGTATTAAAATGAGTGATTGAAGAAGCGCTTGTCAACTTATCTGCCATCGCTTCTAAGATAAGTTGCTGACGCTCTTGTCTACCAAAATCGCCTCCTGCCCCATCTTCTTTACGACTTCTAATAAAGTCCATGGCAGCATCACCATCTACGTGTGTTTTTTCACCTTTAACAAAGTGATTAGCCCCCATTGTAAATGTACTATTACTTACGACATCAACGCCACCTAATGTATCAATCATGTCATGTAGTCCATCCATGTCAATCGTAGCGTAATGGTCAATTGGAACATTCATTAATTTTTCAATTGTTTTAACAGCCATGTTAGGACCGCCATAAGCGTATGCATGGTTAATCTTTTCTTCAGTACCTCGACCTGCTATTTCTGCTTTGGTATCACGTGGAATACTTACTAGCTCAGTTTTCTTTTCTTTCGGATTAATGGAAAGTACCATGATTGTATCACTTCGTTCCCCACCGCCTTGTTGCTTTCGCTTTTCATCAGAATCTACGCCAAAAAGTGCAATAGTAAATGGATCACCATTTTTTAAATTTACTTTTCCAGAACGTAATTCAGAATGATTTCTATTTAACGGATTATGTATTTTGTCTCCTGTAATAAATATTTTTGCACTAACATAAATAACTGCAATGATTGCTAATAGAAATAAAATTCCCACTACCCATAGTAGTATTTTCATCGGCAGGCTCATTTTTCTTTTATCTGATCTTTGCATCCCTACCACTCCTATTCAATAATTTTGTTGTTTTATGATACATAGGTCATTATATTATAAATAAATTTATTTGGTATACATCTATAGACCTATTCATTAATTATTTTAAATTTTCTTTAAGAAATCGTATAGTTTAAATGTATAAAATCTCTATAGAGCTAATTTGATATAATTTATAAAAATATACATTAACCACGCTCGATATGATGACTACTCTTTGAATAGCCTCCGCCTTCATTTAAGATACGTATCATATCATCGTAACAACCAGGATTACTAATAATAAATGGGCCCGCCTTACTAAAATCAAGAGGTTCACCATTTATTTGTGTCATAATCAAACCTAGTTCTCTTGCAAAAAGAAATTGTGCTGAAATATCCCATGGCTTAGGATTCGTATTAATGTGTGCCCCAAACTGACCTTTTATCACTCGAATAGAATCAAGACCACAAGACCCAATACTTCTAAAATCAAAGGCTGATTGAAATAAAGATTGAACCGTCTCTTCTTTTAACACTTGTGGTTTAAATGAAATAATTGCCTCTCTTAAACCAATTCTTTTTGGCATTGTCATTAATTGATTGTTTTCGTAGGCTCCTATACCAGCAATTGCTCTATATAATCTTTGATGTGGATAATCATAAATATATGAAAGTTTAGGTTCCCCATCAATAAAATATCCTATTATGATACAGTAATCTTCTTGTTGTTTCACTAAATTACTTGTTCCATCTATAGGATCCATAATCCAGAGGTGACCCTCGTAAGGTGTTATATCTGAGTTATCTTTCTCTTCAGCTAGTAATTGATGTGTAGGATAATGTTCCTGAAGAAAGTTTTGAAAATGATTCTGAATTTGTTTATCAACATTAGTAACTAAATCAAACCTATCTTTTTTTGTTGATGTTTCCATTTTCTCAACCAAACGTGGAATGATATCGTCTAAACCACGTATCCATTGACATATGTATTCATCTAATTTTTTTAAATAAAGTTCTGTCATAATTTCACCTTCATTTCATTGTTTCAAAGACTATCGTGCTTTCATTTAAAATCATTATAGTTATATGTAAAATCTATTGTAAATCATAGTGTTATAAAATGAGAATTTGTATCAATAAAAATTAAAAAATCGGCTAGTCAATAACTAGCCGACAAATAGAAAGGAAAGTAAGTAATAAATATTGAAGATGTTTTGATGTAACTTGAACGATTATACAGCTATCTAATATGTAGCTCTACCCCTTTGTCTAATCGCTCCCCCTGTTACAAATATTATAGTATCATATTGCCTTTATTTTTGTAAGCGTTTTCTAAAAGTTTTTTGTATAATTTTACACTATCGCGGAGTTGAAACAATCAAAATGTCATCATTGTCGCTTATATGTTATAATAATTGTAATATGTAATGTTTATGGAGGTGACTTTCATTGAATAAATTAGAACGTCAAAATCGAATTATTCAAACTATTCAAAGTTCTGACAAAATTACTGCATCCCAGCTTGCAAAACAATTTAACGTATCTAAGAGAACTATTTTACGTGATATTGATGAATTAGAAGATCAAGGGGTAAAAGTATATGCTCGTCATGGCAAATTAGGCGGTTATCAAATCAAAGATGCACATGCTAAAATCACCTTATCGTTAACTGAACAGCAACTTTCGGCATTATTTTTAACACTAAATGAAAGTCAGTCCAATTCCACTTTACCTTATCAAAATGAAATTCGAGCAATAATCAAGCAATGTTTAAATTTACCTCAAACACGATTACGTAAATTGCTAAAAAAAATGGATTATTATATTAAATTTGAAGATTCTAATCATGTCACACTACCTCAATTATTTTCTGATATTTTAATTTATTGCACGGAGCGTAATGTGATGTTAGTAGATTTAAATGAAAATAATCAAATTCAAGCTGAAAATGTGATTTTTATAGGCTTAATATGCAAAAATGCTGTTTGGCATGCTGTTGTATTTGAAATCGGTAGAGGTTACACTCGTGAATTATCTATCCTGGATATTCAAGATATCTCATATTCTTTTGAAAAAACGATACAAACCCAAGATATCTCAATTGAAAATTATCGACAGTTTTTAGCGCCTTCTGAATGATAAAAATAAAGCCTGGGATAGCCGAATGGCCCCAGGCATTTTAACACACTAGTAGCTGTCTATAGAGTTATTAATGTACACTTCTATTTTTAAACTTTCATTTTCGTCCCAGTGACAAAACTATACCTCTCTTTAGTAATTTCCCGTTATAACTACTGCTCGGAAATATATTTTTAAATCATTTACTGAATACAACTATAATTGTCCAAATGAATGATATGAAATTATTTAACATATGTAAGCTAATTGATGAAGCTAAGTTTCTATTCGATTTTAAGTAAACATATACTAATGCTATTGCCAGTATTAAATATGCTCCAAATTCAAATGGGGACTTAGCATCACTCACATGTATATATGTAAAAGACAATGCTGATATAACCCCCATCACAATAAAGTTAAACTTTTTACCTAGTTCACCTATTAACAAATGTCTAAATACCAATTCTTCAACAATAGGTCCTACAATTACAATAAGTACAAATGCAAAAGGAATAAATATACCACTTTTAAATAATTCATTGAGTTCAAGTTCATTTTGCGTTTCACTATATTGCAAATATTTAGGTAATAGTTCAATTAATTTGTCATAAACATTAGAAATAATAAAAGATGCACACATGACGATAATTATAAACAACCAATGCTTTTTCAAATAATCAAAACCACTCTTAACTCTATCTACAAATGAATTGATATGTAAAAAATAAAAAGCTAATATCACTAAAATATATGACATAAATTGTCCTAGAGTTCCAATCATAGTAAGTTGTAATTCATTAATACTTTGAAAAGCTATAGCAGCAATTGTTAAACCTATAAAGCTAAATATAAATATACATAGAAAGCCTATCGCAATTAAACTGAAATCACGCCATACTATATCTTTAAACCTATAACTTTGCCTTTTTTTATCTTTTTTCATCATTGTATCCTTTCCACTCACCAATAATTATTCAATCATATGGGAGGCTTTATGAATTATTTAGAAATTTCACTACATATTGAACAACAACTTGTTAAATTACTCTCTCTGAGTGAAAATGCGAAATACTATGCACTCATACATCATAACAAATTTGAATCTTTTATAGATGATTTCAACCTTACTGTAAATCAAGAGATGAAATGGGCAATGTCTCATCAATTGTTGTTGAATTCTAATGATACGCTTGTATCGTACTGCCAATTGATTCGAAGGTTAAACGATTCTCCACTTTTAACTTTAAACCAAGGACATATAATTTATTACATTAATACACAACAAACACTCATTCACCGACAGTTACTCAAACATAAACAAGCTCTTTAGTATATTCAAATGTTTCTATACTACTATACTATTAATTATATATTAACGTTAAAAATAATTATAAATATCAATCTCTTATAATTAAAACATTAAATTATTTATTCTATTTACTAAATTGTAAACTTGTTGCAATAAGGTTATAATTAGCCATGATTAGGTATCAAGAAGGAGTGTTTAAAATGCTTGGTTTCTCAGTCTATCTAGGACAGAATTTAGATCGAGATTATATTTTAAATATGGCTGACTTAGGCTATGATGTAGTTTTTACTTCACTACAGATACCTGAGGAAGACAAGAAAAATCAAATGGCTTATTTGGGAGACTTATGCCAACTATTATCAGCCTATCAAATCACTTATATTATCGATGTAACCCCTTCATTACTTAATCAAACTATTTACAGTTATTTGAACCAATTACCTCATGGGGATTTTTATATTCGTATAGATAATCAATTAAATATTGACCTTATCAAAGACATTATCAGTCACGGCTTCAAATGCTGTCTTAATGCTAGTACATTAACTGATAGCATGTTAGCGCACATATATTGTACTGATTTTAATAATCAACTTTTATACTGTCATAATTATTATCCTAGACCTGATACTGGTTTATCTATCTCATTTATTGAAGAAAAAAATCAACTCATAAGAAAATACGATGCGCATGCAAAAATTTGTGCTTTTATACCTGGCACGCAGAAGAGAGGCCCCTTATTCAAAGGTCTTCCTACAGTTGAAAAACATCGTTTTGAACACCCTCTTATTGCTGCACAAGACCTTCAATTAACGGGTATATCTGACATTATAATTAGTGATACGCTATTATCACACATTTATGCGGAACAATTATCTAATATGTGGCTATATCGACACTTTATTTTACACTTAGATCAACTAGACTCCTCATTTACATCACAAGTTTTAAAGATACACACATCAAGATTAGATTCACCTGAACATGTAATTCGATCTCAATATTCTCGTACAGGTAATCAACAGACTGTCCCAATGATAGGATCGGCACATAGAGATCAAGGAGATATCACAATTGATAATCACTTGAATGGTCGTTATGAAGGAGAAATTCAAGTTATAAAAGCTCCTATGCCAGGTCATTCCCACATCAATTGTATTGGTCATGTTTGTGATAAAGATGTTCCATTGTTATCACTGATTCAACCTGGAGATACTTTTAAATTTGTATATACGAAGGAGAATAACAAATGAATCATTTAACTACTGAAACGAGAAATATACAAACGATGCATCTGGATGAAATGAATCTAAGTGATGCATTAAAAACTATGAATCAAGAAGATCAATTAGTACCTAAAGCGATAGAACCTGTTATTCCTAATTTAACAAAAGTGATAGAGAGTGCAATTCAACGCTTTAATAATGGAGGACGAATTATTTATATTGGTGCAGGTACAAGTGGAAGACTTGGCGTACTAGATGCAGCAGAATGTGTTCCAACTTTTAACGTTTCACCAAATGATATTATTGGAATCATCGCTGGTGGACAAAAAGCTATGACGGTAGCTATTGAAGGTGCAGAAGATGATGCTGAACAAGGTGCACAGGATTTAAAGAACATCCATCTTCAATCCAAAGATATTGTTGTGGGTATTTCTGCTAGTGGACGTACACCATATGTAAAAGGTGCACTAGTTTATGCAAATAAAATGAATGCAGAAACAGTCGCACTCTCTTGTAACGTTCACAGTGATATAAGTAAAAATTCAAATCACGTATTAGAAATCAATGTGGGACCTGAAGTATTAACAGGCTCTACGAGATTAAAATCAGGTACTGCTCAAAAATTAGTTTTAAATATGATTTCTACAATGACAATGATTGGCGTGGGTAAAGTTTATGATAATTTAATGGTTGATTTACGACCTACAAATCAAAAGTTAATCCATCGTTCTATTCGCATAATTCAAGATGTGTGTGATTTAAATCATCAAGAGGCTATAGAATTATATGAAAAATCAGACCACAATATCAAAATAGCTATCGTAATGCACTTATGTTCCACAACTCAACAAGATGCAAGACTTCGTTTAAAACAAAATAATGGAGTGATTAAGCAAGCTATCAACACTTAAGGAGGAGATTCCATGAGTAAAGAAGAACGTCTTGCCAAAGACATTACCCACGCATTAGGCGGTTCTCAAAACATAAGCAATATCATCCATTGTATGACTCGAGTTCGTATTAAAGTACACAATGATGCAAAAGTTAATTATGATGAATTAAAATCAATCAATGGCGTATTAGGCGTTGTTGAAGATGAAAGAATTCAAGTTGTTGTTGGACCGGGGATTGTTAATAAAGTTGCTAAACTTATGGCTGACCAGTCAGGAGCAACTCTAGCTGAAGAGACGACTGAAAATCAAAGTTATAAATCACAGGCAGAAAAACGTGCGTATGAACATAAAAAACAATTCCAAAGTCAACGAAAACAAAGTAAATGGAATAAAGTGTTAAAATCTATTGCTAATATCTTTATACCTTTAATACCAGCATTTATAGGTGCAGGATTAATCGGTGGGATTGCAGCAATACTTAGTAACTTGCTTACAGCAGGTTCCATTTCAGGTCAATGGATTCAACAAATTGTTACTGTCTTAAATGTTATTAAAGATGGTATGTTATTTTACTTAGCTATTTTCACTGGTATTAACTCAGCGAAAGTATTCGGTGCTACACCAGGTTTAGGTGGAGTAATCGGTGGTACTACATTACTAACCGGTATCACGGATGAAAATCCAATTAAAAATATTTTCACTGGAGAACATCTAGCTGCTGGACAAGGTGGTATTATTGGTGTTATTTTCGCAGTTTGGTTATTAAGCATGGTTGAGAAACGACTACATAAAATAATACCTAACTCTATTGATATCATCGTAACGCCCACAATAACCTTACTACTTATTGGTTTGTTAACTATATTTATAATCATGCCACTAGCTGGCTTTGTCTCCGATGGTCTTGTTTATGTAATTAACTGGATTATTGGAGTAGGAGGCATTTTCAGTGGATTCATTATAGGAGCATTCTTTTTACCTTTAGTCATGCTAGGATTACATCATATCTTCACCCCAATCCATATCGAATTAATCAATCAAACTGGCTCCACTTACTTGTTACCTATTGCCGCTATGGCTGGTGCTGGACAAGTCGGTGCGGCGATTGCATTGTGGGTGAGATGCGGTAAAAATAAAGAATTACGTAATACGCTCAAAGGTGCCCTTCCTGTAGGGTTCTTAGGTATAGGTGAACCTTTAATTTATGGTGTAACACTTCCATTAGGTCGCCCTTTCTTCACTGCGTGTATAGGTGGCGGTGTTGGTGGTGCTGTCATTGGTGGTATCGGTCATATTGGGGCGACAGCTGTAGGACCAAGTGGTATTTCATTATTACCATTGATTGCTAATAATATGTATCTCGGTTACATCGTAGGTTTACTAGCTGCTTATGCGGGTGGCTTTATCTTTACTTATTTCTTCGGCACAACTAAAGAAATGAGAAATCCTGAATAAATGGGTGATTTAATTGCCAAACATTTTGTATAAGATTGACAACCAGTATCCCTATTTCACTAAAAACGAGAAAAAAATTGCGCAATTTATTCTCAACTATCCTCATAAAGTTGTTAATATGACTTCTCAAGAAATTGCAAATCAATTAGAAACTAGTTCTACTTCTATCATACGTCTAAGTAAAAAGGTAACACCCGGTGGCTTTAATGAACTTAAAACACGTTTGTCTAAATTTTTACCTAAAGAAGTCACACAATATAATGTTGAGTTAGTTGATAACGAAAGTACAATTTCACTTAAAAACAAATTGCATTCTCGCTCTAAGGCAGCGTTAAGTAATGCTAATGAAACCATTAACGCTGCTATCATCGATGAAATTTGTGATCTAATTAAAAATTCTGAAACCATATTTATTTACGGCTATGGTGCCTCATTTGTTGTAGCAACAGATTTATATCAAAAATTATCTCGCATCGGTCTAAATATTCAACTAGTGCATGAAACTCATATTTTCACCACTATGTTAGCAACACGTAACTCTAATGATTGTGTTATATTTATATCTAACAATGGTACTCAAAGTGAAATGCAATCTATTGCTAAAGTCATTGCAGACTATCACATTCCCATTGCGACTATTTCAAGCACTTCTGATAATCCAGTTGCAAAGCAATCTAATATTGTTTTAACCTATGGACAAACCGATGAAAATGAGATGCGTATGGGAGCCACAACTTCGTTATTTGCACAAATGTTTACTATTGATATATTGTACTATCGATATATTGCGCTAAATTATCAATCATCTTTAGATTTTATTACTCAATCAAAAATTGCATTAGATAATTACCGTAAACATCTCTCGAATATAGATTTTAAACATTAAAATAATAAAAAGCGATTCTTTATACTTATCCTAGAAAAGATAATGTATGAAAGAATCGCTTTAATTTATACTAACTCTTAAAAATTACTGATTTTAACAATCAATCTTCATTTCATCTTTTATTATATTTGTCGTTCCTTTTTGTGATATCTAATAAGATAATAAAGTGTCACAGCTGTTAAAAACACGATACCAATAACAACCGATACTACAGTTTCTTTGTTAAGTAACATACCGACTAATACTAGGAGTAAAAACATGATAGTTAAATAATTGGCAATTGCCCCTCCCGGCATTTTAAAAGGATGATTGTGAACCTTTTCAGGATGTAACCTTCTAAATCTTAGATGACTAAATAAAATCATAAACCAAGGTATCATTCCCGGTAAAATAGAGGCACTATATACATATACAAAGATACTATCAGCTCCATCAATAATTAATGGAAGTATAACATTTAATAAAGCACCAATTAATATTCCCATAGATACTGCAAATACAGTGTAGAAAGGTACGCCATTTTTCATTACTTTAGTAAATACTTTAGGCATTTGTCCTTTTTTTGCCAAAGTATAAATCATTCGACTTGCACTAAAAATACCTGAATTACAACCAGACAATGCTGCTGTTAAGACTACAAAGTTTATTAAACCAGCAGCAAACGTAATGCCCACTTTAGCAAACGTTGCAACAAAAGGACTACCAATACTACCTAATTGGTTCCAAGGATATACTGATACAATGACAAAAATTGCACCAATATAGAAAATTAAAATTCTCCATATCACTCCGTTGACTGCCTTTACAATATTTGTTTGAGGATTTTTGGTTTCACCTGCTGAGATGCCAATCAATTCAACACCTTGGTATGATCCAATCACAATAGATAAAGCAAAGAAAAATCCAATGAATCCATTTGGCATAAATCCACCATGTGACCATAAGTTAGAAATCCCTATTGGATTCCCTCCATTGCCTATACCAAATAAAATTAATCCTAATCCTGCAATAATCATTAATACAATAGTTACAACTTTAATTAAGGCAAACCAAAATTCAAACTCTCCAAACGCTTTTACTGAAACTAGGTTAGCAGCCATCAAAAAGAGAACTGCTATCACTCCTGGTATCCAATTAGGAAGGCTTGGGAACCAGTAGTTCATATATTCTCCTACTGCAATCACTTCACTCATGCCGACGACAACCCATTGAAATACATTGCTCCAAGCAGTCATGTAGCCAGCTGCTGGATGAATATAGTCACTAGCAAACGTCGCAAAAGAACCAGTGGTTGGATTAATATATATCATTTCACCCATGGCTCTCATGATTAAAAATAAAAAAATACCAGCAATTAAATATGCAAGAATAACTGATGGACCTGTCCACTTAATTGTGCTTGTTGCTCCCATAAAAAGACCAACACCAATTGTTCCACCAAGAGCAATCATCTGCATCTGACGTGCATTCAATCCCCTTTGCAACTCATTATTTTCCATAACTTGACCCCATCTCTAAATCTAGATTGAATTTTTGATAATCTTATTTCCGTAATTATACTACAAATTGACAAAATTGAAACAATATTTTTACAATTCTGTAAAAGCGCTTACCTATCCTGCTAAGATGTTTTCTTGCTTTTTGATAACACTCATATTAAAATCTTTTTGATAATAGAGATTATAGAGCAAACGAAATAGTTCAGTACACACTCTTATAGTTGATTTAAAATATTAACAGCTTACCACCTAGCTATATAACACAAAATGATTGTTAAAACTATATACAATGTCATTTCAAATTTAACTTAAATCACATTACCATTTTACCTATGTCTTTGCTCTTAATAATTATTTAAATATGATATACTTTTTTTAAATAGTAAAGGAGTGCTCATATGAATAAAGCGCTTGTTATACGTGCAATCAAATTTTCTTTAATATTTATGACTGCATTTTTAATTCTTAATTTATTGACTATGAAAGAGGCTTCAATATCGTCTATTATTGTACGAACTGTCATTGCAGCTATTGTTTTCTTTGTCATTTATATCATTGTATTTACAATTTTAAGTTCGTCAGAACGTAAACTTATTTATGGTACAACTTTGCCTATTGCGCTTTTTATATGCCTTATATTCGGAGCAATTTTTTTCACTCCGCGTATAGGTATCATTGCCGGACTAATTATAGGTGTGTTTGCTGGTGTCATATGGGAGTTCTTAAATAGAAAAAATGGAGGTCGCTCATCTTGACTATTATTATCGGACTCATTGTAATTATTTTGTTAATCATTAGTTTACTTCCAAATTATAAAGCAATGGTATTAGCTAAGCAGCAAGGCCAAAAACCTACACGATATACTATTATGGTAGGCATTGATTTATTATTAATTATACTTATTATAGTAACATTAGTATTAAAATTGATTATGTAAGTTCAACAAAATTACTGTTTAATAGACAGTAAAAAAGTCTGGGACATTATGATTTATGTCCCAGACTTTTTTAGTAAGTGCGCTCGATGATTGATTTAAACATATACCTCAATCTATCATGATTTTCAAATCTCGTTATTAGTGAACAACTAAGATATTTATACGAATTTTGAGTCCCTCATTTAATATTTATATTCAAACTAGTATAAATCATTAATATTAATTTTAGATTTCTTTTCTATAATATAAATAACAAACTTATTTTAGTTAAGTTAACTTTACCATTGTTCTAAATCAACTCAGACTGTAAATAGCCTTATAATTTGCCTTGAAGAAACAAAAAATAGCAAATCGTGGCGAGAATAAGGTACACAAGAGAACCAATAATAAACGATCGAAATTGAACATGTAAAGGTGTACGTTTATTAAATATCGGTCCCAATATAAGATTACCCACTCCTATAATTACTGGACCTGCTATGAAAAATAGGATAATATAGCCCATTTTTGAATACCTCCAATTTATTCTTTAAATAAAGAATTCTTTATATCTTCAAATTCCATATCCTGTCCAACACATTGAACTGTCGAAAAATCTTGATCCTTCGTTATTATATTCGTATTAACGACAACATCTAATCCTGCTAGCATCGCTGCAGTAGCACCATTGACAGAATCTTCAATTGCTAAGCAGGTTGTAGGATTATAATTAAGCTCTTGTACGGCTTTTAAATAAATTTCCGGATTAGGTTGAACACTATCGACATTTTCACGACCAACAACAACATCAATATATGTATCTAGTCCTAATTGATTAAATATAGGATATATATTCTTTTTATAACTACTTGTAGTAATCGCCATTGGGATATGACGTTTTTTTAAATATTGCATCAATTGAATGATTGTAGAATTTACCGGCAATTCAACACTTGTTTGATAATATTGATCATAAATTTTTTCTTTATTTTTGAAACCAATAGCATCTTCTAAATATGTATGTAATTCAGTAGCTTCACCGCCAATAAATTGTTTATAGAATTCTAAAGAAATCGGCGCTACTTGATGGATTTTTAAATGTGTATTTATTAAATCGAACAAATGCTTTTCGGTATCAATGACAGTACCATCAAAATCAAACACTACAGCTTTATACATATTGTCATCTCCTTTCAATATTTATTATTTTTCATACTAACATAATTTGATTTAAGCTTGCTTCTAAATAACTAAGCATCAAATAATATAAAATCTGGTTCTTAACTATGCAATGAATAAAACTTTTCTTTCAATGATTACTCATTCGAAATAAGATAACTATAATCTTTCAACTTCAATCAAAAGTCTTAGTGATTCTAAAAAAAAAGAGTGGTACAATTTATTTAAACGAACAGCGTATAAAAAATAAGCATTCATATCATTTTCATACATATATTGTTAACGATTGGAGGTCCCCATATGTTGATTGATAAATTTGAAACCTACATCATTAATGTTGCAGGTTTGAAATCTCGCTCAACGCGAAAAAAATTAATACATTTATGTAAAGAAATTACTTTTTGTGAATCTTTTCAGTATTCTATCATTAAGCAAAACAATGTGTTCGCATTGGAAGTTAGCCTCCCCAAGCTACAACTACCTTATCTGATAAGTTTCTTAAGTTTCCACAATTATGCTATTTATCAAATACTTTTACCCAACCGTGTAAATGAACTTCTTGATTCAGAACAACTTTACCAATCTATTAAACGCTTTGATTTAGCGATCGATGGTTTACAAGATGCCTTCATTAAAGATAAAGTCATCGATATTATGAATATGTTTGCGAATCATCATAATGTGAATTATACATTAAATAATAATTGCGCGAGCGTCACATGTCCTCCTGAGATTTTCACAAAGCTGCTTCAAACTATTGCAACGCGTAATATTGATATCCTATCAGCAAGTTATAGAGCAAAAATGCTACATAAAGCACGCATTTCATGAATAGAAAGATAGAATATATGAGCAAGAATAACTTATTTACACATATAAATACAAAAACTCCCAAAATAATCTCTATTTGAATTATTTTGGGAGTTACTTTATATCTAAGATAGATCATCATTTACAATATTTTCAAATGCTTCTCTTACCTGAGGTACAGACATTCCAACGACGACTTGAACACTTTTGCCACTTTTTACTAAACCATGAGACATTTGATTATGTGTAAAATAGGCACTTTCTTGAACTTTACTTTCGTCTTTAACAGTTAAACGTAGACGTGTCGTACAATTTGTAACGTCTTTAATATTTTCTTTTCCTCCAAGACCTTCTAGGTAGTACATCGCCTTTTCTTCATATTCACTATTAGGTGAATGATTGCGAGTTGAATCTCCTTTTTTATCTTTATAATCTTGTTTGGAAAATAATTTAACTTCTTCTTCACCTTTCTTACGTCCTGGTAATGGAATATCAAATTTTAAAATTAAATATTTAAATAAGAAGTAGTAAATTGCAACAAAGATTAAACCAATTACTACTTGAAAGACATATGTCATCCAATGTGCTTTTCCTAATGGTATCCAGTTAGTTGCAATAAAATCTAGTACACCGCCACCCATATTACCTACAACACCAAATCCATACATCAGTGTATCCATAGTTGCTGCTAGTAGTGCATGTAATACGAATAAAAATGGCGCAATAAATAAGAATGTAAATTCAAGTGGTTCTGTAATACCAGCTACTACTGCCGTAAGTGTTGCTGGTATTAATAATGCAGCAACTTTTTTACGATTTTCTTTTGGTGTAGTTGCATACATTGCCAATGCTATACCTAGACAACCAAAAACCTTTCCATTTCCTTGCAACATAAATCCATATGGGAATTGTTCTTTAAGTGGTTTATTACTTTCGGCAAACTGGTTTAAGTGTTGAAGCCATTCTGCTTTCAAACCATGATTAACAACTACTGGACCTACTTCGATTGGTGCATAGATAAAATGATGCAATCCTGTAGGTATTAGTACACGCTCTAAGAAATGATATAACCAAACACCTATATAACCTGATGCAACAATAAAATATTGAATTGAAGCAATACCGTGTTGAATCGTTGGCCAAACAACACAAGTGATTGCTGCCACTGGTAGCATGACAAAGAAAGAGATTGTTACAACGAATGTTAATCCTTGAAATACACCTAACATTTCAGGTAAACGCTTACTGTAATATCTATTATGTATCCACGTTATTATTCCTGAGATAATGATTGCACCTAAAATATTGGTATCTAACGTTTCAATACCTGCAATCGATTTTAATCCTGTTGTGTTTTCTACACCTTTTTTTAAATTAGCGCCAAAAGTATGTGGCCATTGAGTTAAAATTGCATTGATAAAAGTATTAAACATTAAATATCCCATTAGAGCTGCTAAAGCTGCATGTCCTGGTGCTTTTTTAGCAAGAGATAATGGTAAGCCAACTACAAAGACAATTTCCATATGTGTAAATATTACCCAACCACCTGATTCAATAACAGACCAAAATTTAAACCAAAATGTTTGCTGATCAGCTAATCCTCCCATAATGGTTGGATTTTTAAATAATGTAGCGAATCCCAAAACAATACCGAAAAAAGCAAACATTAAAACAGGTACTATCATTGCACTACCAAATCGTTTAATTGCATTCATTTTTGAATACCTCCCACTTCCCTTAATTATGATAACTAATATATGTTTATCTTTATTGCTCTTTATTTAATAAGTTATTACCAATATATAGTAAACGCTTACATAATGACAATGACGTTGACGCACTTTGAAACATTTTTGTATAATTAGATTATATTTTCATATAAAGAAAATATTTTCAGTGATGAGGTGTTAAGATGATTTTAGATGAACGTGTAAACTCTAATTTCGATCAATTAAATGATAATGATATACAAATTGCACATTATGTTAATACACATATAGATGTTTGCAAAAATATGAAAATACAAGATTTAGCCTCACAGACACATGCTTCAAATGCTACGATTCATCGCTTCACTCGTAAACTAGGTTTTGATGGTTATAGTGACTTTAAATCCTTTTTAAAATTTGAAGATAGTAAGAATCATCAACTTCCTTCTGATTCTATGGAGCAATTTAAACAAGAAATTGAAAATACATTCAACTATTTAGAACGTATTGATTATCGTTTATTAACTCACAAAATGCATCATGCTACAACAATATACTTATATGGTACTGGACGTGCACAGATGAATGTCGCTGAAGAAGCACAACGTATACTGTTGACTATGCATAAAAATATTATATTGTTACATGATGTTCATGAACTAAAGATGGTGTTAAACAAGACAATTCCAGAAGATTTGTTTTTCATCATTTCACTTTCTGGCGAAACACATCAACTTAAAGAAGTCACACAATTGCTTCAACTGAGACAAAAATATTTTATTTCCGTAACAACAATGAAAGACAATACATTGGCACAACAAGCTGATTACAATGTCTATGTTTCAAGCAATACCTTCTATTTAAACGATGGTACTGATTATTCCAGTTTTATTAGCTATCACATTTTCTTTGAAACACTACTAAGAAAATATAACGAATATAAAGAGAATCATGAATTAACATAGGAAAGTGAGTCATCATATCATTGAATTCAATTCTAACTCTATTTATAAATACTATTTGTCAGGTTCATTTTCAACTTAGACACTGACAATTAAATTATTAAAAACATACTAAGATTAGCTATGAAGAAATCTATGACGATAGATTTTTTCATAGCTATTTTTTATAGTTATA
>NZ_JBXAHW010000023.1:0-22303 GCF_058795495.1 Staphylococcus sp. GW823-FHT05F06
CTCAACGAGCTGAAAATAATCAAAAAAATTATAAAAAAGACAATTTCTATATTATTTCAATAGAAATTGTCTTTTTTTACTTATCTTGAACCTTTTTGTCCCAGCTTCGCTCTCATTCAATTTCAAAATAAAGATTGATAGAGCACCGATAAAAACCATTAAGAGATTTTTTACCTATTAATAGATAGTTGTAATAATTAATGGAATATTATATGTTGAGTGTAGCAACACATTATTATTTTATATTAGGAGTGTGATACATTATGAAAAGGTTTGCAAAAGCATTTGTCGTAAGTGGTATTACTTTAGGTGCAGTTTTAGGTTTAAACGTAACAGAGCATAATGGTGTATCTAATGAAGCAAAGGCACAAACAGCACACAGTTACTGGTATAAATATAATGGTTATACTGCATCGGGTGGCGACTTTGTACTTAGCAATTCATTTTATCAAGGTTTAAAAGCTGGAAACGTTACATTTAATGGTATTAAGGTAAATCAAAAATATGAATCTAAGACTGCTACTAAAAAAATATACGATCAGACATTTCAACAAATTAATGGAAATAAAGCAAACAACGTACAATTTAAAATTGCTTCCAGAACTGTTACTTTAGATCAAGTTAAACAAAAGTATGGAAAAAATTATAATTATCAGCCGTCATTATCTAAAAACAAAACAAGTAAGACAGATGGCTTGTACGGTTATCAAGTCGGAAAAGGAAACATCGTTTTCCACGTTAAAGATGGGTATGTCACAAGTGCTACATTGTCATAAATGATTATATATAGCAAATTAAAAAACGAGAATATTATTTTAAAACATAGATAAACGGGAGTGGGACAACGAATTCAATATGAATTCTGTCCCGCTCCCGTTGCGTCATAGTTCAAAAGAATAATAAAGAAAATGAATAATAGCATTACTTAATTAAAGATGTGTTACTTGTTATCTTGTTCGTCCTGTTTTTCACGCTCTTCTAATGAAATAGAGTAATCTTTTTCATCATCAATTGATGTCATTTTAAAATGATGGATGGGTTCTCTTTTTAAAGCCCTCATGAGTGAGAATATCATTAATAATAAAATGATAGAGAATGGTAGACCTGTAATAACTGATGCAGTTTGTAAACTTTTAAGACCACCTGCAATTGTCATAGCAACTGAAATCGCCCCAATAAGTAGACCCCATAGGACTTTATGTTTTAAAGTTGGATTGATAGAACCACCTGTAGCCATACCTGCAACAATATGCGTAGTTGAATCAGCACTTGTTACAATAAAGATGAAAATAAGTACAATAGCTAAGGAACTAGTGACTTCCGACAATGGAAAATGTGATAATAATTCAAACAAGGCAACAGTATAATCTTTATCTACAATATGAACAAGCTTGTCGTTATGATTTAAAGCAAGTTTAATAGCTGTACCTCCAAAACCTGCAATCCATGTAAACGAAATTAGAGGAGGAATAATGAGTACACCTACGACAAATTCTCTAATTGTACGTCCTCGAGATACTCTTGCTACAAAGCCCCCAATAAAAGGGGACCAAGAAATAACCCAAGCCCAATAGAAAACAGTCCACTGTTGAATCCAACTATCATCTCCTGAGTATGGATTTACGCGTAAACTATATTCTATAAAATGCTGCAAATAATCAGAAATTGCTAGTGTGTATGATTCTAAAATAAATTTTAAATCTCCAAAAATCAAAATAAATATAAGTAAAATAGCACCTAATAAAATATTTAAATTACTTAACCATTTTACACCGTGATTTAAGCCAGTTAATGAAGATCCTAAAAATATGGCTACCATCAAAATAGTAATTAAGATTTTAGTGAAATTATTATTAGGAACATCAAAGAGATGGTTTAATCCACCACCGATTTGCATAATTCCCAAACCAATCGACGTAGCAATTCCCATGACGGTTGCGATAATAGCTAATATATCAATAATATTCCTGAAAGGACGTTTATAAGCTTCACCAAAAACGGGTTCCATAGCTGTTGAAATAAGCCCGTTACGTTGTTTTCTAAATTGAAAGTATGCAACGATTAATCCTGAAATTGCAAATATTGACCATTGTGAAATACCCCAATGGAAGAATGTATATCCCATCGCAACACGTGCTGATTCTTCAGAGTGATCTGCAATTTTTCCAGGGAAGGGTGAATGGAGATAATGCGTTAAAGGTTCTGCAACACCCCAAAAGACTATACCGACGCCAAGACCTGCTGAAAATAACATGCCAATCCAAGATAGCATGGAAAATTCTGGTTCTTCTTCATCCGAACCAAGTTTAAATCGACCATATCTAGAAAAAGCTAAGAATATTAAAAATACATCTAAAATAAAGACAATGATAAGGAATAGCCAACCAAACCAATTTGTAATCCAATCATAAACGCTCTGCGCATACATCCCAAATGCTTTAGGAAAGATACCCGCAATAAGAGTAATAACAACAATAATTAAAACAGAGATAGTATAAACAAGCGTATTGTTTATTTTTCGTTTGTTTTTCATTTTAATATTTTTATTCATCCCTTTTTAACTTGCAAAGTATTTGTTTAAAGTATACAGATAATTAGAAATATTTTCAAAAATACTTTTTGGATTTAAAATGATTTTATAATAAAGAGATTTTGATTTAGAGAAGTCTGTTGTATATGATAAAAGTATGATATTAACGAGATGGGTGACAAAATGTATAAATATTTAAAAAGAAATCGATTCTCAACGCAGACTTCAATTATAAAAAATGACGCTCAGCAACCTGTTGGTATGATATCGAAAGTGTATAAAAATTTTATTCAAAAATGTATTGGTTATTTGACCTTAGGTTTAAAATTAAATCAATATGAGATATGTGATGTGAATAATAATAGTGTAGCTTATATTAAGGTATCGCGATATATGGAGAAAAAACATTTTAAAGTTGAATATCATGATTCAAAAGGTAGGCAGTGTGAAGCGTTATTTGATAAGCAAAGTAATGGTTATGAGGAGACGTATGGAATATTAAAAATTGACGGTATAATATTAAATATTCATGCTAATGAGAAACATCATACTACTATCAAAGATATAAAGCGAGATACACAAATTGCGAGTTGGAAACAAATTGGTGATTATGCTTATGCAGAAGGGAATGATGGGCTATTTAAAGAACATCAATTACTCTATATTCTTATCATGCACGCTTTTGCTAATACATATGTGAGCAAACGTCAAACGAGCTTGATGTTCCCAGGGCCACCTGTTTAAAGTACATACAGAATGATTAGTGAACTAAGAGACTATTGGATTTCTCCTAATGCGATCTTGTTATCTTCAACGAAGTCGATAGCTTTGATTGCTTCAGTTAATCCTTTTACGATATCTTCAACGGACATTGAAGATTGTTGAGAATGATTGATTGTTTGTTCAGGAATCAAAGGCACGTGTATAAATCCAAATAATAAGTCAGGGTAAAAATGGTCTGCCATATATCCGAGTTGATATAAGATATGATTACATACAAATGTTCCAGCGGAATTAGATAGTCTGCTAGGAAGACCAGCCTTTTGAATTGCCATTGTCATTCTTTTGATAGGTAAATTAGAAAAATAAGCAGGTGCGCCATCGTGACGTATAACTTGATCAATAGGTTGGTGTCCTTGATTATCTTTAATGCGTGCGTCATCTATATTTATACCTACACGCTCAGGAGTGATTTCACTACGACCACCTGCTTGTCCGATAGCTAGAGCAACATCATAATTTTTAGATTTTAACACTTTAGCAATCATATCCGCAGAGTCATGAAATACTGTAGGAAGTATCAATCGATCAATTTTATGACAGCCAATTTTAGTTTCCAAATGGCTAACAGCCTCTAGTGCAGAATTAATTTTTTCATCTCCAAATGGTTCAAATGCTGTGACTAATATTTCCATGCAAACACTCCTTAAGTAGACTTATTATATTATTTATTTTAAAACTATCAGTGATATAAATGATATCAACATATGCCATTTTGCGTATTCTTTATGTCAAAAAACAGGGTTAAAAGTTATTATAGATATTTAAATCATATAAAATACGCCTTTATATGTGAAATGTTAAACTCACAATAAAGGCGTGTTTGAATTATGCATGTGTGTGTTCAGGCACATCTTTGAAATTATTTAAACGACGTTGCCATTCTTCATTGCTAATATGATGACGGGCAACGTAGCGATTGCGCTCATGTTTTGCACAATCATACGAACATGCACCTAAATATTTTTCTTCATTTTCTTCAGAAACAAGAATTTGTTTATTACATTCAGGGTTTGCACAATTAATATAACGTTCACAAGGTGTACCATCAAAATGCTCTTTGCCGATGACTGTTTTATCAATTTGATTCACATCGACACTAATACGTTCATCAAATACATACATCTTACCATCCCAATATAGCCCTTTAGTTTCAGGGTCTTTACCGTATGTAGCAATACCACCATGCAACTGACCTACGTTTTCAAATCCTTCTTTTACTAACCAACCAGAAAATTTTTCACAACGAATGCCACCTGTACAATATGTGACAATATTTTTTCCGTCGAGTTGTTCTTTATTATTACGCACCCATTCAGGTAAGTCACGGAATCGTGTTATATCAGGACGAATAGCTCCACGGAAATGTCCTAAATCGTATTCATAATCATTTCGAGCATCTAATATAACAGTATTTTCATCTTCTAGTGCGGCTTTAAATTCTTTAGGAGAATAGTATTTACCGGTAATTTCACGTGGATTAATATCTTCTTCTAAGTCAAGTGCAACAATTTCACGTCTTGGACGCACGTGCATCTTTTTAAACGCATGACTTTCAGCTTCATCAATTTTAAAAGTTAAATCAGCAAAACGACTATCTGCATGCATATGCTCTATATATTTATCAGTATCTTCTTTTGTTCCAGATAATGTTCCATTAATGCCTTCCGTTGAAACTAGTATTCTTCCTTTTAAATGATGTTCCTTACAAAATTTCAAATGTTCGGCTGCAAAAGTTTCAGGGTCATCTATAGTTACATATTTATAATAAAGTAGTACTCTATAATCCATAAATCTGTGCTCCTCTTTAGTCAATTTTAGTTAATTTAAAAGTATTTGAAGTTATATAAAAAAATGATAGTGATTGAAGTTTAAAAATTAGACATTTTAATATTGTATCAAAATGAGAATTACTTTCAATAAGATAGCCTATAAATCCTTCATTTGACCGATATAAGATGTGGTGGTTTTCATATATGAATAAAAGTGTAGTCGTGTAGCTATAATGACATTTAATATAAAATTTTATAAAATGAGAATAAAGTCACTGAATAAAGAGAGGGATTCAATCGATGGCAAATCAAAAATTACCAACATTAAAATATACTGGTAAATCAGAAAGTGCAGTGCCAATTGTGTCAGAAAGTGAATTGCAAACGGTAACAGCAGAGCCGTGGGTGAAAATTTCAGATAAAGGGTTACAACTAGAAGGACTTAATTTTAATCGCGAAGGTCAGTTATTCTTATTAGACGTGTTTGAAGGGAATATTTTTAAAGTTAATCCCGCAACAAAAGAGGTTACAACAAAATTTCAGTCTGTTAAAGATAATCCGGCAGCGATTAAAGTACATAAAGATGGTCGTTTATTTATCTGTTATCTAGGTGATTTTAAGACAACTGGAGGCATATTTGCGACAACAGAAAAAGGTGAACAAATAGAAGAAATTATTTCTGATTTAAATACAGAATATTGTATTGATGACATGGTTTTTGACAGTAAAGGCGGATTTTATTTCACGGATTTTAGAGGGTATTCTACACAACCTTTGGGCGGTGTTTACTATGTAGATCCAGACTTTAAGACGGTTACGCCAATTATTCAAAATATTTCTGTGGCGAATGGTATTGCTTTAAGTACGGATGAAAAAGTGCTATGGGTAACTGAAACTACAACTAATCGACTTCACCGAATCGCATTAGAGAATGATGGTGTGACTATTGCACCATTTGGAGCGACAATACCATATTATTTTACAGGTCATGAAGGACCGGATTCTTGTTGTATTGATAGTGATGATAATTTATATGTAGCTATGTATGGCCAAGGACGTGTATTAGTTTTCAATAAGAGAGGTTATCCTATAGGTCAAATTTTAATGCCAGGACGTGATGATGGAAAGATGTTACGTACAACACATCCACAATTTATACCTGGTACAAATCAACTTATAATTTGTACTAATGATATTGAAAACCATTCTGAAGGTGGATCTATGCTTTATACAGTTAATGGTTTTGCTAAAGGATATGAGAGTTATCAATTTCAATAAACTCTTGAAAAAGCGTATAGAATAAGTTGTTATGTATAAATAAAAGAAGTAGAACAAAGGTTGAATAAAACTTTATGTTCCTCACTCGTATAGCTTAATTTGAAAATTTGATACAACTCATTGTATTTTCTATTAATGCAACGATTGCCATAAATAAATATGCCTGAGACATTTAATGTGTCCCAGGCATTTATAATATGTGTTCTTGTATTTTACTGTTAAAGATAAAAGCTTAAGAAAATTTTCTATAACAAATCGTTTAATTGTCGATGCTAAATTCTGCTGATGCTTCAAATTTTACGTTTTTACCTAACATCACGCCACCAGTTTCTAAAGCTTGGTTAAAATTAATACCATATTTTTCGCGGTTAATTGTTCCACTAACGATAAAACCAGTGACTTGCTGTCCATTCATTGGATTTTTACTTACACCATTAAATTCAACATCAAATGTCTCTTCATGAGTTTCACCTTTAATTGTCAAATCTCCAACTACTTGATTTTCGTTAATTTCTTTAGTTACAAATGTCATTTTATCGTTGTCTTCTGTACCAAAGAAATCGTTTGATCTTAAATGGTTGTCTCTGTCCTCATTTTGAGTGTCAATTGAACTTGGAATAATAGTAGCTGTTGCTTTTAGTGAAGTTAAATCATTAATATCTCCATCTAATTGAACATCGAATTGCTTAAATGTTCCTTTTACTTGGGACACCATAAGATGTTTAATTTTAAACTGAATATCACTGTGAACTTGATCAAAGTTAAATTTTGTCATTATTATAACCCCTTCTCTCTTTATTACAATAATTACGTTTCTTGTACTTGTTATTCTAGATACAGTAAGATGACTTATCAATTTTTTTGCTCTCATTAAATTAACGGGTTTTTAAACTTTTTTAGTGTGTCTATATTACTATATTCTTTAAAAAGAAATGAAGTATACATAAGAGAATGATGATATTTGACAATCAAGAGTAAATATATCTTCCAGAAAAATGTTGTGAAATTTCACATAAATATAAAAAAGAACATGTGATTGTTGATTTGAGGTTGCTCATAGTGAGGATTATTGAATTATAAACTAAAAATATTTCATTTAATACTGAAGTAAAATAACGTATGTCTAAAAAAATAATTAAACACATACATTTTCATTTGACATTGCAATTAGAAGAAAGTAACATAACATTAAATCGTAATTTTTACGATTTAAGAATGATATAGAGATGATGGTTGGATGAATATAAGATGGACATATCCGTCCCTGTCTATTTTATTTGAAGTGCAAACAAAGTGAAAATTCTTCAATACCTCATATAATACATCAATTGACCATCATCTATTATATTGTTCTTTTTATGTTTAGTTTCCTTTTATTTCTAACTCTTTTTATTTTCACTCGTCTTAGGACGGGTGTTTTTTATAGTAGAGTTATGAAATTGTTCAAGGTTCCGTTCGATTATATTCTGAAATTAAATCAATTCATAGACTTCTTCGTATCTATGATGACTTGCAACATGGAATTTTAAATGGCCTTTAGTACAATGAACATATTTATATAAAGAGTAAAGGAGTTAAACTACGTTTTTAAAAATGTATAATGAGATGATATTTAAGTTTGTTTTTATATAAAGAGAGATAAACTTATTTTTTATATAGAAACGGTGTTTATAAAAAATAAATTGTGACGGAATCGTGTGATTAGTTATTTTAAATCATTGAGTTTAAAAAAGGACAATTTATAAATTTTGCTGTATCGCTGATTTGTTAGATACATACTGTGACAGATACTTAATTCGCTAAGAAAGAATATAAAAAATCCTCCAACGAAGTTGGCTCGACTTCGTTGGAGGTATCAGGGGTAGGGGTTAATTTTGTTTCTAAATTTATTTACTCTAATTTAATATTAATTAAGGTTTTGAGTATAGGGAGAAATATTTTATACTTATTTATTTTCTCTTCATCATTTTTATATTTTACAGGGAAAGTATTTTATTTAGATTCGTAATAATTTAATTCTAAATCTTTAGATGTTTGTTTACGAGTTGCTCTCATTAACTTAACATCATCGATAAGAGATTTACCATATGATGGAATCATTTTTTGTAATTTTGGAGTCCAATCTTTTTCATACTCAGCAAAGTTTTTCTCTAAAACTTCTAGGGCTACTGATACTGAAGTTGATGCTCCAGGTGATTCACCCAATAGTGCGATAACAGAGTGGTCTTTAGAGTTAACAACTTCTGTACCAAATTGAATGAATCCTTTACCGTGTTCTTTAGTATCTTTGATAACTTGAACACGTTTACCTGCAGTGTATAATTGCCAATCTTCGTCACGAGCTTCAGGGTAGAACGTGCGTAGATGGTTCATACAACCTTCTTTAGTCATTAATACTTGGTCGATAGAGTATTTGATTAAAGGTAAGTTTTTAACTGCAGATGCTAGTAATGTTGTGATGTTATAAGGTTTAACTGATTTGAATAAGTCTAAGTTAGAACCGTTTCTTAAGAATTTAGGGCCAATATTTGCAAATGGTCCAAATAATAATGTTCTTTCACCTTCGATATAACGTGTATCTAAGTGTGGTACAGTCATTGGAGGTGTGCCTGGTGGTTCTTTACCATATACTTTGACGTCATGTTCATTAATTACATCAGGGTTTGTACAAATTAAGAACTGACCACTGATAGGGAATCCACCAAGATGTTTACTTTCTGGGATACCAGTTTTTTGTAATAGTGGAATAGCGCCACCGCCTGCACCGATAAATACATAATCAGCTAGAACAGTTTCAACGTCTCCAGAATTACGGTTTTTAACTTTAACTTCCCAAGTACCGTCTTTACGACGATTGAAATTAATTACTTCGTGGTTGTATTGAACATCAGCATTTGGATGTTTTTCAATACTTTTTGCCATTTTACGAGTTAATTCACCGTAGTTAACATCTGTACCTTCGTCAATTTTACTAGCCGCCATGATTTCGTTACCAGTACGACCTGTCATCATTAATGGCATCCATTTTCTCATTTCTTCGATATCTTCTGTATATTCGATGTTATCGAACATAGGGAAGTTACGCATTGCTTCGTAACGGTTTTTTAAGAATTTAACGTTATTTTTACCTCTTACGAAACTAATGTGAGGAAGTGGATTAATGAAATCTCTAGGATTACTGATGTTACCACTTTTTACTAAGTGACCCCAGAATTGTTTTGAAATCTCGAATTGTTCGTTGATTTCTTTGGCTTTTTCTATATCAATTGAACCATCAGGTTGTTGTACTGTATAGTTCAATTCACATAACGCCGCATGTCCTGTACCGGCATTGTTTCTTTCGTTAGAACTTTCAATACCTGGACGATCTAAGCGTTCATAGAGTTTGATGTTCCAATCAGGTTCTAATTCTTTAATCATAGAACCAAATGTCGTACTTAAGACACCAGCGCCAATAATAACAACATTTTTTGACTCTTTATTAGCCATTTTTTTGCTCACCTTTCTTTGGTTTAAGAATTCGTGCAAAAATAATTAAATTATTGCGCTGATTCCTATTATAAGACGATAGGCTATATAACAAAAATACATATTTATAATACTACCTATTCCATTTTGTAATATTTTAGACACAATATGATCATTGATTAGACACATTTACTAGTGAATAAGTATAAATATAAGGTGAACTATAGTGTCAAAATTGAATGTTATGTGAAATTTTTTGGTGAGACTGACGTAAGTCTAAATACAATATATACTCTTCTCAATAGTGAAAAGAGTGCGTAAACAATATTAAGTTATCTACAATTGAATAATTTATTGGAAAGAGGGATGTAGATGTTAGAAACACATAGATTAAAGCTAGTGAAGCCTAATTTGAGTTATACAGATGAACTTTATCAATTGCATACAAATAAGGTAGCTACAAAGTATACACCTAAAGGTATTCATCAGAATAAAGTAGCAACCCAAGATTTTATTAAAGGATGGATGAGGCATTGGGATGAATATCAATTTGGTTACTTCATTTTAATTATGAGAGATAATCACGAAGTAGTGGGAATAGCGGGATTTGAGTATCGTACAATTCATCAACAACAGTTTCTTAATGCGTATTATAGAATCTTTCCATCGTATACTGGTGTTGGTTTAGCTTTTGAGTCAATGGAGGAGATTGCCCGTCATTTAAAAAAGCATGATACCATAACACCAAAATTAATTCGAACAAATCAATATAATACAAATTCTATTAAATTAGCACAAAAACTTGGATATAATTATGATGCTAACTGGGACGATGTAATTAATAAAGGAGATCGTTGTTTTTTTAATCTACAAACGTTGGATAATAACTAAAAGTACAATGAATTCGTAGTTTTTATGAGTAATTAAAAATGAAGGAATGATTAACTTCAAATTGGTAGATTTAAGTTATCTATATTAATTTGAAAAAGTTTTGAGTCTGCCACATTTAATATATGTGGCAGACTCAATTAAAATTAGTGACCTTTGTGCTTTTCATGTGCTTTTTTTCTTTTTAACATTCTTTTGTATTGTCTGTGTCGTTCTTTTTCTAAACGCTGAAGTTTTTTACTCTTTAGCTTATTCAATTCTTGTTCTTCTTTAATCGCTTGTTGAGCAAATGTAGTTAAATTGGTCTCTTTTTGTTCTTTAGCGATTTTACGTTGTAAACGTTTTGGATTAATCTTTTTATGCTTTTGAATAGGTTTCTTCTTGCCATGTGTTTGATTTAATAAAGGAATAAGTTTAAAAGTTATGAATCGTAACACTGTTTCATCGCTAGGTTCATTGCCAAATGTAACTTTTAGATATTTATGAATGAAGCCTTCTTGGTATTCCACGACACCTACAAAAAATTGACCATCATGAAAAATAGATAATTTCACAGATAAGTCCCTCCTCAATTTAAAATTGAAATGATGGACGACCTGAGGAGGAAGGTTACTGACAAATATAAGTAATTTGCATTGGGACTACCAACCCAATTGTGTTTTTACATTTCTTTATATAGTATTACATAAACGACAATATTGATAAATTATAAAACACTATTTTGTTTCTGAAAATATAAAATGTGTTTTTGTATGACCATAATATTGGATTTCGTTGATGAGTGTTTCGACTTCGCTCATCTTTTTAAAATGCGCTTTAAATATAAAGCAACTATCTCCAGAAATTCTATAGCAAAAATCAACATTGTTTTGAACTGAAATGAATGCTTTGAAATCTTTATATAGGTTATTTTTTATAGTTACTTCTATCAAAACATTAATATCGAAACCTAATGCATCGTAATTAATGTCGATTGTATATCGTTCAATGATTTTCGAATCAATAAGTTTATAGATTCGTTCTCGAACAGAGGGTGTAGATAAATTTACTTCCTTTCCAATTTCAGAAAGCGATAGCTTACTATTTTGCTCAAGTAAGTGTAGGATCTTTTGATTTGTTAGGTCCAATGGGCAAATCTCCTTATTATTAATAAGTAAACTATAAATTTACTTTAATTATAACATTCATCATTGGTGTTTGATTAATTAAAATAAATAAGAGGTGATTAGATGGCTATAATTAACTTATCTCATCGTGGTGATACTTCTTTTGACAAACTTCTCGGACATCTCCCTAGTGTTCAAGAAAAATGGAATGCATTGGAAGATATATTAAAAAATGAGGGGCAATTATCTGTTGATTTAAAAGAAGAAATTAGAAAAATACTAGCTCAAAACAGTGGTTGTCTATACTGCAAATCTAAAGGAAAACCCAATAAGAAATTTACCGATGAAAAATCTATAGTTTGCATAGGTTTTGTTGATGTTTATGTGTCACAAAATGGACGGGTTCCACAATCTACAATACAGGTTTTAACAAAGACATTGACTGATATAGAAATTGTAGAATTGTTAGCATTCGTATCATTTACCCACTGTCAACAAGAATTTGGTGCTATGATGAATTTACAACCTAGTAATAACTGAAAATTTAATACTGATCAATAATATATGCCTCTTGTAAAGTATTAGTTACTTTGCAAGAGGTTTTTATTTTAATTGAAAATTGATAATTAAAGACTTAGAAAGAATTTATTATAAAAGAAAGAATTTTCTGAAAAATACTTGTCAGATAACTTGTAACATGTTAGTGTATTACTACATTTTTACTTTAATGTATTATCGAACTAAAGAATTCAGTGTGAGGGAGGGGCGGCGTAAATATGAACAATACCATCATTTCAATGAAAGAAAAGGAATTACGTTTTTTAAAGTTTTTTCATCAACAAAAGTATAATGTTGTAGATTTTAACTTAATTGAAGAATTGGATTGGCGACGATTGACTCATGAGGATTTGCAACAAATGGATGAAAGAAGCTTTTGGCAACAAAATAAATCTATTTATGCATTAAGAAATGATTTTACCGATCAATTATTCAGATATTATTCGAACTATCCAACACATTTAAAAAAAGTAGCTTATGCAGGGGATATTATCAGAGATAACAGAGTTATAAAGCAAGTCGGCATTGAGAACTACGAGCCACAATTTGATAATATCACTCAAAATTTCTTAGATTTCCAATATTTTATTCAAAACGTACTTCATGATGACATTCAATTTGTCATTTTAGGTCACTATCAATTGATTGATGCACTTTTAGAGAAAAATCATCAAACTAGAGAAGTTATGGAGATGATAGAAGAACGTAATTTATCAGGGCTTATTCAAAAACTAACTTTCAATCATCCCATCATTCAAATTCTTAAAGAGAACACATTAAATCAACTTAAAATACTCTCTCATTATTTACCTGAGCGACACCCTGCAATGGTGGCAATTCAATCTTGGGCACAATGGTTTACTGATCATGGGATTACTGAAATCCACCTTGATGTAACTGCACAAGCGCCTAGATCTTATTACAAAGGTATTTTTATAAAATGTCATCTTAAAAATACTACTCATAGCGTTTTGACAGGTGGATATTATCACGGTTCACTAGAAGGTTTTGGTTTAGGATTAACACTTTAATTATAAAAGGTGAGGTGGAACACCATGTTACGAGTTGCATTAGCAAAGGGTCGTTTATTAAAGAGTTTTATCGAATATTTACAACAAGTTAATCAGATAGATATTGCAACTGTACTTTTAAATAGACAGCGACAGTTATTGCTTACAGTCGACAACATTGAAATGATTTTAGTTAAAGGAAGCGATGTTCCTACTTATGTAGAACAAGGTATTGCTGATGTAGGAATTGTGGGGAGTGATATTCTGAATGGTCAAAAATATAATATTAATAAATTACTCGATTTGCCATTTGGTAAATGTCATTTTGCGTTGGCGGCAAAGCCAGAAACATCTTGCTATAAAAAAGTAGCAACGAGCTATGTACATACAGCTACTCAATTCTTCAATAAAGAAGGTATGGATGTAGAAGTGATTCACCTTAACGGTTCAGTTGAATTGTCATGTGTAGTGGATATGGTTGATGCTATTGTAGATATTGTACAAACTGGTTCTACGCTTACAGCTAACGGGCTCGTTGAGAAAAAGTATATCAGTGAAATTAACGCTAAGTTAATTACAAATAAAGAATCATATTTTAAGCAATCATCTGAAATAGAGAGACTAATCAAGCAGTTGGGAGTGTCTATTAGCTATGCTTAGCGCACAACAATTTTTAAAAGAATTTAATAATGTTGAATCTCTAAATGAATCTTTGTACGAGATAGTGAGTCACATTTGTGAAGAAGTTAAATTACAGGGAGATAAAGCTTTAAAAAATTATAATTTACAATTTGATCAAGTGGAAACTGAGAAGCTTGAATTAGAGCAAAGCCAACTAAAAAATGCATACGACATGCTAGATAATGAAACACGAGATGCATTAGAGCAAAGCTATCAGAGAATTAAAGTGTACCAAGAAAATATTAAGGTAAAACAGGAATCATCTCAACAAACTGAATGTTATGAACGATACCATCCTATCGAACGTGTAGGTATTTACGTGCCGGGAGGTAAGGCTAGCTATCCGTCTACAGTATTAATGACTGCAACACTTGCTCAAGTAGCAGGTGTTAATGAGATTACTGTTGTTACCCCACCTCAAAATAACGGTATATGTCAAGAGGTGTTAGCCGCTTGTTACATTACAGGTGTTCATCATGTTTATCAAGTCGGCGGAGCACAAAGTATTGCAGCGCTAACTTATGGCACGGAAACTATAAAAAAAGTCGACAAAATCGTAGGTCCAGGGAATCAATATGTTGCTTATGCTAAAAAGTTTGTATTCGGTCAAGTAGGCATAGACCAAATCGCAGGACCGACAGAAATAGCCTTGATTATAGACGAAAGTGCTGACTTAGACGCAATCGCTTATGACGTATTTGCACAAGCAGAACATGATGAAATGGCTTGTACTTATGTGATTAGTGAAAATGAAAAGGTACTTAATCAATTGAACACTATAATACAAGAGAAACTTCAGTATGTTGAACGGCAAGATATCATATCACAAAGTATTGCTAACCATCATTATCTAATATTAGCTCAAGATACTGAAGAAGCATGTTTAATTATGAACACGATTGCACCTGAACATGCATCTATTCAAACTCGAGCACCTGAAATGTATATAGATAAAGTTAAATATGTAGGCGCACTTTTTTTAGGTCATTTTTCTCCTGAAGTTATTGGGGACTATATGGCAGGTCCAAGTCATGTACTTCCTACTAATCAAACAGCTAGATTTACAAATGGGCTTTCTGTGAATGACTTTATGACACGACATTCAGTCATTCATTTATCACAAAAAACATTTAACGAAGTGGCAGAATCAGCTGAGCATATTGCACATATAGAATCTTTATTTAATCATGAAAAATCGATTCATGTACGCCGATAAGGATAGGTTATTACGATATCTGTTAATAAAAATGAAAGCGTATGTTCGTTACTCTATTGCTACAGAAGAACAACTTCTTCTACTGGAAAAATAGTGAAGAAATGGAGCGTATGTTATGAACTATCAAATCAAAAGAAACACTGAAGAAACTCAGCTTAATATTTCACTGGCTAATAACGGAACACAATCTCATATTAATACTGGTGTAGGATTTTTAGATCATATGTTAACGCTATTTACTTTTCATAGTGGATTAACTTTATCTATTGAGGCCACTGGAGATACGTATGTTGATGATCATCATATAACTGAAGATATAGGTATAGTTATTGGACAATTACTTCTTGAATTAGTTAAGACTCAACAAAGTTTTACAAGATATGGTTGCTCATATGTACCCATGGATGAAACGCTTGCTCGAACAGTAGTGGACATTAGTGGCCGTCCATATTTCTCATTTAATAGCAAGTTGAGCGCCCAAAAGGTAGGAACTTTTGACACTGAACTAGTTGAAGAATTTTTTAGAGCATTGGTAATTAATGCGCGATTAACCGTTCACATTGACTTATTAAGAGGTGGAAATACACATCATGAGATTGAGGCAATATTTAAATCTTTTGCAAGAGCATTAAAGATTTCTCTTGCACAAAATGAAGATGGACGTATTCCATCGTCTAAAGGAGTAATTGAATGATTGCGATTATTGATTATGGATTGGGAAACATAAGTAACGTTACTCGAGCGATTCAACATTTAGGATATGATGTGATTTTGACATGTAATGATAAAGACGTGCAAAAAGCTGAAGCTATCGTACTTCCAGGTGTTGGACATTTTCAGGATGCGATGCATTCTATAGAAGAAAAAAGCATCAAAGATATGCTTAAAAATATACATGATAAACCGGTAATTGGAATATGTTTAGGTATGCAATTACTCTTTCAACATAGCGCAGAAGGTGACGTTAGTGGATTGGAACTTGTCCCGGGAAATATAGTGCCAATCCAATCATCTCATCCTATTCCTCATTTGGGTTGGAATGAATTAAAGAGTACACATCCCTTACTGCAAAGTGATGTGTATTTTGTTCATTCATATCAAGCAGAAATGTCAGAATATGTCGTAGCTTATGCTGACTATGGTACAAAGATTCCGGGAGTCATTCAATACCGAAATTATATAGGTATCCAGTTTCATCCTGAAAAAAGTGGAACGTATGGATTAGAGATTCTAAATCAAGCGCTTAAAGGAGGGTTTATTAATGATTGATTTATGGCCAGCTATTGATTTGATTAATTCAACAAGTGTTCGATTAACAGAAGGCAAATATGATACAAAAGAAAAAATGGAAAAATCTGTAGAAGACAGTATCCGATTTTATAGTCAATTTAAATGTGTGAAACGTATACATATTGTAGATTTAATTGGGGCTAAAGCAAAAGAGGTAAAAGAATTCGACTACATCCGTTCCTTAAGAAAGGTGACCACTAAGCCTATAGAAGTGGGTGGCGGCATTCGTTCAAAACAAACAATTGAAAATTATATTCATTCAGGAATAGACTATTGTATTGTAGGTACAAAAGGTATCCAAGATATAGAGTGGTTAACACATATGACACATCAATTTCCAAATAAACTCTACTTATCCGTAGATGCTTTTGGAGAGAAAATAAAGATTAATGGATGGAAAGAGGATGCTAAACTCAATTTATTTGATTATGTTGCCAAAATTGAGCATTTACCTTTGGGTGGTGTGATTTATACCGATATTTCGAAAGATGGGAAACTTTCTGGACCTAATTTTGATTTGACAGGTCGTCTCGCACTTTATACATCGTTGCCTGTAATTGCTTCAGGAGGTATTAGACATCAAGAGGACTTGTTTCGATTAGAATCGTTAAATGTTCATGCTGCTATTGTAGGAAAAGCAGCACATCTGGATGAATTCTGGGAGGGATTATCTTGATTAAAAAAAGAGTGATTCCATGTTTAGATGTTAAAGATGGACGCGTCGTAAAGGGTATCCAGTTCCAGTCATTAAGAGATATCGGTAATCCAGTTGATTTGGCTCTTTATTATAATGAAGCCGGTGCAGATGAACTAGTCTTTCTTGATATTTCGAAGACGGAAGCAGGACATGATCTTATGATAGAAGTGATAGAAGCAACGGCAAAACAATTATTTATCCCTTTAACAGTAGGAGGAGGGATTCAAAATTTAGATGATATTACGCAACTATTAAATCACGGAGCAGATAAAATATCACTCAATTCAAGCGCTTTAAAACATCCAGAATTAATTCGACAAGCAAGCGAGAAATTTGGTCGTCAATGTATTTGTATTGCTATTGATAGCTTTTATGATAAAGACAGAAAGGATTATTTCTGTACTACGCACGGTGGTAAAAAATTAACTGATGTCAGGGTATATGATTGGGTACAAGAAGTAGAGCTTTTAGGTGCTGGGGAATTGCTTATAACTAGCATGCATCATGATGGAATGAAACAAGGTTTTGATATTGAACATTTAGCAAAAATTAAACAATTAGTTAATATTCCGATTATTGCCTCTGGGGGTGGAGGAAATGCACAACATTTTGTTGAACTATTTCAACAAACAGATGTTTCGGCAGGTTTAGCGGCAAGTATTTTACATGATCAAGAAACTACAGTGGCAGAAATTAAAGATAAAATGCGTGAAGGAGGTATCCTTGTGAGATGAATAAACTTATAGACTTTTCTAAGGGATTAGTACCGGTAATTTTGCAACATGCACAAACGGATAGCGTATTAATGTTGGGATATATGAATGAAGAAGCTTATCAAAAAACTCTGAAAGAAAAGAAAGTAACCTTCTTCTCTAGATCTAAACAACGTTTATGGACTAAAGGTGAAACTTCTGGTCATTTCCAACACGTTGAGAGTATTCATCTAGATTGTGATCAAGATGCAATCTTAATCAAAGTGATGCCACAAGGTCCTACATGTCACACTGGAAGTCTGAGTTGTTTTAATAGTGAAATTGAATCGCGCTTTAAAATTCAAGCATTAGCACAAACGATTCATCAAAGTGCTAAAAGCAATCAATCTAACTCTTACACTCAATATTTATTAAAGGAAGGTATCGAGAAAATATCCAAGAAATTTGGTGAAGAGGCATTTGAAGTTGTGATAGGTGCGATAAAACATAATCGTGAAGAAGTTATTAATGAAACAGCAGATGTCATGTATCACCTTTTTGTGTTACTACATAGTTTGGATATTCCATTTTCAGAAGTAGAACAGGTACTAGCGCATCGCCATCAAAAAAGAAATAATTTTAAAGGCGAGCGCAAAAAGGTTCAAGAATGGTAAGGTAGTATAATTTAGAATTTTAATTAATCTAATATAGGGAATTTGTTCGATGAATCTTATAAATCAATTATTAAAAATAGGATGAAAGTGAATGACGATTCATCCTATTTATGGTTCAAATGGGATAATTGATACGTTTAAATTAAAATATTTTTTTAAAAAATATTTGTAGTTATTGGTAGTAACGTCATATTTATGTTTAGTACTATCATTGCTTAAAGTTAAAGAATGATAAGTCATTGTTGCACGTCCAAATGATTGTGGTTGTGTAATAAGCAAATGTCGTACAAAAATAGAATGAGGATGATGCTCATTGTAGCTTATTTTATCTTCAAAGTCTTTAATGCTTTGAGATTTTAAATGCGCTTCATAGAGTGTCATCCATTTATTTTGTCTAAGCTTCTGTAAGGCATATTGATTGTCATTAATCCAAACAGCACGGTAAACTCCATTTTTATCATATGTTGGAATGAATTGTGTTTTAGAACCTATCTCGATAATACTTGTAGGTAAATCACCAAATCCAACATCAGTAATATAAAGTGTTCCTTCGATATTAACGTAAAGTGACATATGCGAGCCTTCAGGACTACGTCCACCATTTGGTGTGTGAACTGTTGCCGCAGCACGAGTGACATGGAAGCCTTTATGTTCTAAATACGTAGCAAACAAATGATTTAATTCATAGCAAAAACCGCCACGACGTTGAATAACAATTTTATTGTATAAATCTTTGATATCGATTGAGATAGGAATCTTGTTTTGAACATTAATATTTTCAAATGGCACAGTTATCATAAAGCGTCTTACATAGTAATTTAATGCTTCAAGAGAAGGAGTCGAATAGTATGAATGTTTAATTTTTAGATAAGATTCAAATTTTTGTATATCCATTACTAATCATCCTTTATTTTCATATAAATCCATTATTTTATAGTATATGTAGATAACTATCAATTTCTTTAGATTTAATATTAGTATGATAAATAATTAAATTGCATGTAATTGTTGACAAATTGTGAACATCGATGTAATATATTAATCAAATCAAACCAAAGTAGATAAGTGAATTATTCTTTTATGACCTATTAAAATTATTTTTATAATTTTTATTTTTTTGAACGATAATGGAAGCGCTTACCTTTGGTGGGAAGGAGATAGTTATGGAAGCAATCAAACCCATTTTTAGTAAAATTTTTGGATTTATACCACGTATAATTATTAATATTTTCATCTAACAAATTATCGAGAAAAATTTCATTTTAAAATAAACAAATAGATAGAGGTGCTAATTGTGAAGACAAGACAAAACAAATACAGTATTCGTAAATTTAGCGTAGGTGCATCATCCATTCTGATTGCAGCATTATTATTTATGGGTGGAGGATCAGCTCAGGCAGCTGAGCAACAACAGGATAAGGGAACTGTTGAAAATAGCACAACACAATCTATTGGGGATGGAAATGAAAAGTTAAGTGAACAACAATCAACGCAAAATAAGAATGTTAATGAGAAAAGTAATGTTAATTCTATTACTGAAAATGAAAGCTTACATAACGAAACACCAAAAAACGAGGATTTGATTCAGCAACAAAAAGATTCTCAAAATGACAATAAATCTGAATCTGTAGTTGAACAAAATAAAGAAAATGAAGCATTTGTTCAAAATCATTCCGAAGAGAAACCACAACAAGAACAAGTTGAACTGGAAAAGCATGCTAGTGAAAACAATCAAACTTTACACTCAAAAGCAGCACAGTCCAATGAAGATGTGAAAACTAAACCTTCACAACTCGATAATACAGCTGCCAAACAAGAAGACTCTCAAAAAGAGAATTTGAGTAAACAAGATACACAATCATCTAAAACTACTGATTTACTACGAGTAACAGCTCAAAATCAATCAAAAGATAGCCAATCAACAGAAGAGATAAATAAAGAAGTAAATAACGACACTCAACAAGTGACTGCTAAGAACGATGACGCCAAAGTTGAATCATTTAATTTAAATAGTAAAGAGGAACCCCTTAAAGTTGACAAGCAAGCGAATCCAACTACAGATAAAGATAAATCTTCTAAAAATGATAAAGGGTCTCAAGATGGTCTCGCTAATTTAGAAAGTAATGCTGTTGCTACAACTAATAAACAGTCTAAGCAACAAGTGAGTGAAAAAAATGAGGATCAAACAAATAAATCAGCAAAACAAAAACAATATAAAAATAATGATCCAATTATTTTAGTACATGGTTTCAATGGATTTACAGACGATATCAACCCATCAGTGCTAACGCATTATTGGGGTGGCGATAAAATGAATATTCGCCAAGATTTGGAAGAAAATGGATATGAGGCTTATGAAGCAAGTATAAGTGCATTTGGTAGTAACTATGACCGTGCTGTTGAGTTATACTACTACATCAAAGGTGGACGTGTTGACTATGGTGCAGCACACGCAGCTAAATATGGTCATGAGCGTTACGGTAAAACCTATGAAGGTGTTTATAAAGATTGGAAACCAGGTCAAAAAATACATTTAGTTGGTCATAGTATGGGTGGTCAAACAATTCGTCAATTAGAAGAGCTATTGAGACATGGTAATCCAGAAGAAGTTGAATATCAAAAACAACATGGTGGGGAAATTTCTCCATTATACCAAGGTGGCCACGACAATATGGTGTCATCTATTACAACACTCGGTACACCACATAATGGTACACATGCGTCAGACTTATTAGGTAACGAAGCGATTGTACGCCAACTTGCATATGACGTAGGTAAAATGTATGGTAATAAAGATTCACGTGTAGACTTTGGGTTAGAACACTGGGGATTAAAACAAAAACCAAACGAATCATATATTCAATATGTTAAACGTGTTCAAAATTCAAAACTGTGGAAATCAAAAGATAGTGGTTTACACGATTTAACACGCGATGGCGCAACAGATTTAAACCGAAAAACATCATTAAATCCTAATATTGTATATAAAACTTATACTGGCGAGTCAACACATAAAACATTGGCAGGAAAACAAAAAGCTGATCTTAACATGTTCTTACCATTTACAATTACTGGTAATTTAATTGGAAAAGCTAAAGAGAAAGAATGGAGAGAAAATGATGGACTTGTTTCAGTCATTTCTTCACAACATCCATTTAATCAAAAATATGTTGAAGCTACAGATAAAAATCAAAAAGGTGTATGGCAAGTAACTCCAACAAAACATGACTGGGATCATGTAGACTTTGTAGGCCAAGACAGTACAGATACAAAACGTACTAGAGATGAATTGCAACAGTTCTGGCATGGTCTTGCTGAAGATTTAGTACAAAGTGAACAATTAACATCAACAAATAAATAAAATGATATAAGGTATAAACCTAACGTAATTTTATATAGATAGGAGTGAGATACATGACAGGTGATTTCTTTCAATTATTAGGCTCTTTATACAGAGTATTAAAAAATTTATTTTCATAATGTGAAACTATAGTAAGTTAAAATCCCTTATTCAAGCACATACATAAGCCATAGCTTGAATAATGGATATTTATGATGTTCAATTGAATCATCCTAGCTAATATACAAAACATACTAAGATTAGCTATGAAGAAATCTATGACGATAGATTTTTTCATAGCTATTTTTTATAGTTATAGAGAG
>NZ_JBXAHW010000024.1:0-21568 GCF_058795495.1 Staphylococcus sp. GW823-FHT05F06
CTCTATAACTATAAAAAATAGCTATGAAAAAATCTATCGTCATAGATTTCTTCATAGCTAATCTTAGTATGTTTAATATCCTCATAATTTCTTATAATCAAATACACGGAACTATACTGTTTTAGTTATAAGTTAATTCCGTTTCAAGCCATTCAATAACTTCGTTAAAAATAGTTCTATTATAAGAACTTTCATTAAATATTTCATGCTCCAAACGATCATAGATGTGTAATGATTTATGTGCTGATCCTATTTCTTGATAAAGCTGTAAAGAATCTACATAGCTTACTAGCCCATCTTCCTTGCCATGCAATATCAAAATATTATCTGTAAATTGTTGAGCATTGTCTTTCAAATACCTAACACCATCCATTATTGAAAAGACGAGCCCCATAGAGATTTGTTTCGCATTCAAATCATCAAGTTTATATTTTTCCATTACCTCTAAATCAGAACATACCCCCTCACTTAAATTGTTTTCTATATAAGTATCAGGTGATATGTTTCTATCAGGATTGCCAAATAGTTTATTATTATAACGTGTTAATGCTCCAGAAGTTATAATACCATTCACTGTATTTGGATGTTTCGTTCCATATAAAGTGACTGTATAACCACCCATACTATGACCGATTAAGTAAACTTTACCTTCAAAGTTTGACTTCACATAATTTATTATCGCATCTAAATCTTCGACAATTTCATTACTATTGCTATAAAAGGCACGCTTGCCTTCAGAACGACCATGCCCTCTTTGATCATATCTAATAACACTAAAACCCGCTTCATTTAAATATGCTGTTATCTCATCATAACGATCTAAATGTTCTGCCACACCATGAGCTATAATGATATTCGCTTTTGCATCTTGAATATCATTCACTTTCATATAAAGTTTTGTATTATCTTTTGACTCAATAAATTTTATATAATGCATTTTAACCTCTCCAATCAGCTTGATAAAATTATGATTCATTCATTTTTTTAATACCCCTAATTTTTGACCCAAATCAATGTTTGCAGTAATACTATATAAATTAACCCTTTAAGCCCATGTTTTTTATAGGTTCTGTTGCAAAGTAAAAAAATATAGCTAACCACTAATTTATCATGTCAGTGTTCGCTTAACTTGCTAGCATGATGCTAATTTCGTGGCATGGCGAAAATCCGTAGATCTGAAGAGACCTGCGGTTCTTTTTATATAGAGCGTAAATACATTCAATACCTTTTAAAGTATTCTTTGCTGTATTGATATTTTGATACCTTGTCTTTCTTATTTTAATATGACAGTGATCTTGCTCAATGAGGTTATTCAGATATTTCGATGTACAATAACAGTCAGGTTTAAGTTTAAAAGCTTTAATTACTTTAGCCATTGCTACCTTCGTTGAAGGTGCCTGATCTGTAATTACCTTTTGAGGTTTACCAAATTGTTTAATGAGACGTTTGATAAACGCATATGCTGAATGATTATCTCGTTGCTTACGCAACCAAATATCTAATGTATATCCCTCTGCATCAATGGCACGATATAAATAGCTCCATTTTCCTTTTATTTTGATGTACGTCTCATCAATACGCCATTTGTAATTAGCTTTTTATGCTTTTTCTTCCAAATTTGATATAAAATTGGGGCATATTCTTGAACCCAACGGTAGACCGTTGAATGATGAACGTTTACACCACGTTCCCTTAATATTTCAGATATATCACGATAACTCAATGCATATCTTAGATAGTAGCCAACGGCTACAGTGATAACATCCTTGTTAAATTGTTTATATCTGAAATAGTTCATACAGAAGACTCCTTTTTGTTAAAATTATACTATAGATTCAACTTTGCAACAGAACCTATATTTTGCTATAATTATTAAATTAATTGCCTTTGTGTTAGTATTCCCTGGATTACTAACACTTTGGTTAGCTGTTCTAAGTGATACAGGTGCAGCAATATTAGTTATATTAAATTCATTACGTTTATTAAAAAAATAAAAAAGCCTAAATACTCTCTCGATTTGTGAGAAAGTATTTAGGCTTTTTGAATTAATAAATTTCTTACTTCTTATGTTTATTTAACAATTAGTACTGGGACAGAACTTCTTTTAGCAATCTTATGTGTAACATCTCCTAAAACATGTTTAATATTCAAATCGACTCTATGATTACTCATAATTACTAAATCAAATTCACCATTATTTATATCTCCAGAAGTAATTTTTTCTAAGATTGTATCTTTAATATGCCCAAAATCTACATCTATTTTATATTGAATATCTCTTTTTTCTAATTCACGTAAAAATGGAGTGAGTTTTTTCTCTTTTTCTCTAATAATATCTTCTTTATGCTTATTATAATACTTGACACTAATTGCAAGATCATTTTCTGTTACAACGTGATAAATTACAACAACTGAATCTTCATCGGTGACTTTTTCTAAATAGTCAGGGATAGCACTAAAATCATTTTCGAAATCATAGGGTAATAATATATTTTTGAACATCTACACCAGCCTCCTATTACTTATTATTTAGATGTCTATTACTTATATATACCCTAAATATGTATGCTTATTCTCATATTCAAATTATTCAAATATATTCCTTATCATGTATTAGATTCTATTTTTTATATTATTTTTGTAATTCTTTGTATAAACCTATTTATTTATAAAGCGCTCTAATACATACCTAAATATCTTCAACTTATAAACTACTTTTTATTTCAATGCCTTTTTCCAAACTTCTTTTATGAGATATTGTGGTTATTACCTAACTCTCATTATTAATGTTATTATTTTATTTATACATAGTAAATGTAACTGTAAGACATTCTCACCTAACATGTTTTGTTATTACCTGACATTTACAATTTACACATTTCGCTATTATTACGCAAATTATTTTGATTTTATAATTATGATGACTATAATCTATTCTAATTAATCTCTCCTTTTAGGCATAAAATAATCTACTTATAATTAAAGCATCCACTATTTCAAAATTATTTGTAAATTGAGATTTATAAGTGATTTTTATACAGTTATTTAAAATCTATTTCATAATCAAAAATAATAAAGGGGGTAATAAAAATGAAAAAAGAAAAACGTTTAAATCTTATCTTAACTGTTATACAACAGAATCAGTTTAATAAAAAACAACAAATAGTGGATTACATGGCAAGACATTTTGGAGTTTACTATAGCTTGACAACTATTTCTCGTGACTTACAAGAATTAGAAATTTACAAAATCCCTGTTGAAAATAAAAAGTATATTTACAAGAAAATAAATCAAACAAATCAATTAAGTGCAAAAAAACAATTAGAAATATTTAGTGATGAGATTATTGAATTTATAACGCTAAATAACTATGTCTTAATAAAAACATCTCCTGGCTTTGCTCAAAGTATAAGTTATTACATAGATCAATTACAAATGAAAGAAATATTAGGAATTATTGGAGGTAACGATACTTTGATGATTTTGACTTCTTCAAATGAAATAGCAGAATTTGTTTGTTATCAATTATTCCCTTAAAAATTAAATGATTATATTAATAGGAATGATTACTAATACAAAAAAATGAGTAAAAAATCTTTTTGCTTGAATAAGATAAGGTTTTAACAATGAGATTTTTCAAATTATTCACTATTATATAGTACAAAATACATATTCATACAAAATTTTGCATTGAATAAATCTATATATGTGAAAACCCTCCCTAAACAATTGTGAATTAAATCACACGATGTTTTTTGAAAGCGTTTTATAATGTGAATGTAATAAAGCAAAGGAGGAATTTGAAATGGTACAAGGACCCATTCAAGTAAATAGTGAAATAGGCAAATTGAAAACTGTGTTGTTAAAAAGACCAGGAAAAGAATTAGAAAATTTAGTACCTGATCATTTAAGTGGTTTATTATTCGATGATATTCCCTACTTAAAAGTTGCACAAGAAGAGCATGACAAATTTGCTCAAACTTTGAGAGATGAAGGAATCGAAGTAGTTTATTTAGAAAAACTTGCAGCAGAATCTATTACTGAGCCAGAAGTACGCGAGAACTTCATAAACGACATATTAACAGAATCTAAAAAGACAATATTAGGTCATGAAACTGAAATTAAAGAATTCTTTTCAAAGTTATCTGACCAAGAACTTGTAAATAAAATCATGGCTGGCGTACGTAAAGAAGAAATTCAACTTGAAACAACCCATTTAGTAGAATATATGGATGATAGATATCCATTTTACTTAGATCCAATGCCCAACCTTTATTTTACAAGAGATCCCCAAGCTTCAATTGGTAGAGGAATGACAATTAACAGAATGTATTGGAGAGCACGACGTAGAGAATCTATTTTTATGACATATATACTGAAACATCATCCAAGATTTAAAGATAAAGATGTACCAGTATGGTTAGATCGTAACTCACCATTTAATATTGAAGGTGGAGATGAATTAGTATTATCGAAAGATGTTTTAGCTATTGGTATATCAGAACGTACATCAGCTCAAGCAATAGAAAAGTTAGCACGTAATATTTTCAAAGATGCAAACACAAGTTTTAAAAAAATCGTAGCTATTGAAATACCTAATACACGTACATTTATGCACCTAGATACAGTACTAACTATGATTGACTACGATAAGTTTACAGTACATGCAGCAATATTTAAAGAAGAAAATAATATGAATATATTTACCATAGAACAAAATGATGGTAAGGACGATATAAAAATTACTCGTTCTAGCAAGTTACGTGAAACACTTGCTGAAGTTTTAGAAGTAGAAAAAGTGGACTTTATTCCAACAGGTAATGGCGACGTTATTGATGGTGCACGTGAACAATGGAATGATGGCTCAAACACATTATGTATTCGACCAGGGGTTGTGGTGACATACGATCGCAACTATGTATCAAACCAACTTTTACGCGACAAAGGAATTAAAGTGATTGAAATTACTGGTAGTGAACTTGTACGTGGACGCGGAGGCCCAAGATGTATGAGTCAGCCGTTATTTAGAGAAGATATTTAAATTTGAAAGGTGGTAAAAGTCACAAGTAATTCATTCATTAAATCAAATAACAAGATTTTTACCACCTTTATTAGGGGAGATTAATATGGATGAAAATAAATTAGGTAAAACTTCCTTAATTGGTTTAGTCATAGGCTCTATGATAGGCGGTGGTGCATTCAATATCATCTCAGATATGGGTGGCCAAGCTGGTGGACTTGCAATAATTATCGGTTGGATAATAACTGCTATTGGTATGATTTCTCTTGCTTTCGTATTTCAAAATTTAACAAATGAGCGACCAGATCTTGATGGAGGAATTTATAGTTATGCTCAAACAGGGTTTGGAGATTTTATTGGTTTTTCAAGTGCTTGGGGATATTGGTTTGCAGCATTTCTAGGTAATGTGGCTTATGCAACCCTATTAATGTCAGCTGTGGGTAACTTTTTCCCTATATTTAAAGGAGGTAACACACTTCCAAGTATTATCATAGCATCAATTTTATTATGGGGTGTACATTTTTTAATACTTAGAGGTGTAGAAACTGCAGCGTTTATAAATAGTATTGTTACAGTAGCTAAATTAATACCTATATTTCTAGTTATTATATGCATGATAGTTGTATTCAACTTCAGTACTTTTAAATCCGGTTTTTATGGTATGACTAGTGGAAGTGTTGGCGTTTTTAGTTGGGGAGATACAATGGCACAAGTAAAAAGTACTATGTTAGTAACTGTATGGGTATTCACAGGGATTGAAGGAGCCGTTGTCTTTTCTGGACGTGCAAAGTCTAAAAAGGATGTAGGAACTGCTACCGTTATTGGTTTGATTTCTGTGCTAGTCATTTATTTCTTAATGACTGTACTAGCCCAAGGTGTCATTCAGCAGAACCAAATTTCAAAACTTGCTAATCCATCAATGGCACAAGTATTAGAACATATTGTAGGTCATTGGGGTTCAGTGTTAGTTAATATAGGCTTAATTATCTCTGTTTTAGGAGCTTGGTTAGGATGGACATTACTAGCTGGTGAATTACCATTCATTGTAGCTAAAGATGGACTTTTCCCGAAATGGTTTGCTAAAGAAAATAAGAATAAAGCTCCGGTCAACGCTTTAATTATTACTAATATATTAGTTCAGTTATTTTTAATTAGTATGTTGTTTACAGATAGTGCCTATCAGTTTGCGTTTTCACTTGCATCAAGTGCAATCTTAATTCCATATACACTCAGTGCTTTTTACCAGGTTAAATATACTATTCAAAATAAATCTAAAGCTAATTTAAAACAATGGATAATAGGAATTATTGCATCTATTTACACAATTTGGTTGGTTTATGCAGCTGGATTAGATTATTTACTATTAACGATGTTGTTATATATACCTGGATTACTCGTATACAGCTACGTACAAAGGGATAATAACAAACATTTGACAAAATTGGATTATACGTTATTCATATTCATCATTGTACTTGCAATAATAGGAATAGTTCGTTTGATTACAGGTAATATTTCTGTATTTTAAGTTATGATTTAAACTAAGTAATTTTTAAGGGGTTTATAGTTATGTATGAAGAAAATATTTATATTAAAAATTCAGAATATGAATTTGATAATAATCTTAAACAATTAGCATCATACTTAAATATTCCTGTTAGTATTGTTAGACCTTATAAAGAGGATTTAACACTTTATCAATATAAAAAAGGACAAGTCATATATCATTCAACTGATCAAATAAAATTTGTATACTTTTTAGTAAATGGTTGTATTTTACATGAATCTTCTAATATTACTGGTGACAATTATTTAAGATTAAGTAAAGACGAAAATATATTTCCAATGAACTTCATATTTAATGAAACCCCTGCACCATATGAAATATGTACAGCTTTGACAGATTGTAAAATATTAACTTTACCGAAAGATTTACTTGAGTATTTATGTAGAAAGCATAATGAAATATTTGAAAGTCTCTTCAAGAAACTTAATGAGACTATTCAATTTCAAGTAGAATATATTATGGCGTTAAGAGCTAATTCAGCTAAAGAAAGAATTGAAAGAATACTACAAATTTTATGCCTTTCAATTGGGGATGATAATGGAGAATTCTATGAATTAAAACAAATTATGACTGTTCAATTAATAAGTAATTTATCTGGACTTAACAGAAAAACTACTGGTGAAATAATCAGAGAATTAAAAATAGAAAATATTATATATCAAGATAAAAGAAATTGGATTATAAAAAAATAACATGAATAAAATATTAATTGAAAAGGAGATATTCAAAATGAAAAATTTAAGAAATAGAAACTTTTTAACTTTGTTAGACTTCACACAAAAAGAAATGGAATTTTTACTTAATTTATCTGAAGATCTTAAACGCGCAAAATATGCAGGAATAGAACAACAAAAAATGAAAGGTAAAAATATCGCTCTACTTTTTGAAAAAGATTCAACACGCACTCGATGTGCATTTGAAACAGCGGCTTATGATCAAGGTGCACATGTAACATACCTTGGGCCAACAGGTTCTCAAATGGGTAAAAAAGAGTCTACCAAAGATACTGCTCGTGTTTTAGGTGGAATGTATGATGGCATAGAATATCGTGGATTCTCACAAAGAGTAGTTGAGGATTTGGCAAAATATTCTGGCGTTCCCGTATGGAATGGTTTAACAGATGAAGATCATCCTACACAAGTACTTGCTGATTTTTTAACAGCTAAAGAAGTATTGAAAAAACCATATAATGAAATTAACTTCACATATGTTGGAGATGGACGTAATAACGTTGCAAATGCCTTAATGCAAGGAGCAGCAATCATGGGCATGACTTTCCATCTTGTATGTCCTAAAGAACTAAATCCAACTGATGAATTATTAAATCGGTGTAATGATATAGCTGACAAAAACGGTGGTGAAATCCTTATAACTGATGATATTGATGAAGGTGTCAAAGGATCTGATGTAATTTACACAGATGTTTGGGTATCTATGGGTGAACCTGATGAAGTTTGGGAAAAACGTATCAAATTATTAGAACCATACCGTGTAACTAAAGAATTAATGAAAAAAACAGGTAATCCACATACAATTTTTGAACATTGCTTACCATCATTCCATGATACTGAAACAATAATCGGTAAACAAATTCAAGAAAAATATGGTCTAACTGAAATGGAAGTAACAAATGAAGTATTTGAAAGTGAACAATCAGTTGTTTTCCAAGAAGCAGAAAATAGAGCACATACAATAAAAGCAGTCATGGTAGCAACATTAGGAGAGTAAATGAAAGGAGGATATAAATATGTCTAAAATCGTCGTAGCTTTGGGTGGTAACGCTTTAGGACAATCGCCTAAAGAACAATTAGATTTATTAAAAAGTACATCTAAATCTCTAGTAAGTTTAATCGATAAAGGATACGAAATTGTAATTAGTCATGGTAATGGTCCACAAGTTGGAAGTATTAACTTAGGTTTAAATTATGCGGCGGAACACAAACAAGGTCCTCCTTTTCCTTTCCCTGAATGTGGTGCTATGAGTCAAGCTTATATTGGCTATCAGATGCAAGAAAGTTTACAAAACGAACTTCATTCAATGGGCATAGATAAACAAGTTGTTACGCTAGTAACACAAGTTCAAGTTGCAAGCGATGATTCTGCTTTCAATAACCCTACTAAACCAATTGGATTATTTTATACAAAAGAGCAGGCTGATAAATTTACGAAAGAAAAAGGTTATACTTTTGTAGAAGATTCTGGACGCGGCTATCGTCGCGTTGTCCCTTCCCCACAACCTATAAGTATAGTTGAGTTAGATAGTATAGAAACATTAATCACTCATGGAACACTAGTTATCGCTGCCGGCGGTGGTGGAATTCCAGTAATTAAGGAAAATGAAGTTTATACAGGTGTTGATGCAGTTATTGATAAAGATAAAACGAGTGCTTTATTAGCAGCACATTTACAATCTGATCAATTAATCATATTAACTGCTGTGGACCATGTTTACATTAACTATGGAAAAGAAAACCAAAGAGGTCTCGATGAAGTGTCTGTGGATGAAATGAAAAAACATATCTCTGATGGTCAATTTGCTAAAGGAAGTATGCTTCCAAAAGTTGAAGCTGCACTTCAATTTCTTGAAAAAAATACTAAAGGCAGTGTTTTGATTACATCTCTAGCAGGATTAGGGGACGCTTTAGACGGTAAAATAGGAACATTAATTAAGAATTGAAATTATAATACTTTAGTTCAATTACCTTTATAAACAAAAGAGCCTATAATCCTAGGGCACTGAACCCTTAAAACGGGAACTTAATAAAAACACCATGTTCTAGGCTATTAATTCTCTGTATTTTACAGGGGATAAGTAGCCTAGTTTTTGTTGAATTCGATTATTATTATTATTATTATTGTTTTTAATGTACTTTTCGACAATATCTATTACAATGTGATTAGAGTGATTAAGCTCATTATTGATGTAAAAAGTTTCAGACTTTAGCGAGGAATGGAAACTTTCTATCGGGGCGTTATCGGCAGGTGTTCCCTTTCGGGACATACTTCTGATAATGCCTTTTTCTTCGCACAATTGATAATAAGCATAAGATGTATAAACGCTGCCTTGATCACTATGTAATATACAACCCTCAGGTATATCGATTTGATTTAATGTATCATTAACTAAACTTTGGTCTTGTTTATCATCTATTTTATACGCCACAATTTCTCCGTTATAAATATCCATTATCGAAGATAAATACAACATAGAATGACCAAATGGTAAATAAGTAATATCGGTTGTTAATACTTCCATTGGACAACTCGCTTTAAATTGTCTTTGTAATAAATTGTCCGTTTTATAATACGGTTTACCTATTTTTGTCATCTTTTTAGGTCTAACTCGGCAGTTCAAATGATGCTTCTGCATCATTCTCTGTACTCTCTTATGATTAATTGGTGATGTATAACATTGATTAATCAATGCTGTAATCTTACGATAACCGTAGGTATAGTGGTTAGCTTTACATAATTCAATAACTTTTTGTGTTACGGTATCATTTTTATGGGTTTTGTTTTTCCATCGGTAATATGTTGATTTAGGTATGTTTAATACTTTTAGTAGCAATTTGATTGAATATTTTACTTTTAATTGATCCACTAAATCTATGACTACTGTTGGTACCACTTCCTTTCCAATGCCTTGTACTTTTTTAAAATATCCAATTCTATATCTTTTCTCTTATTTTCTAATTTTAATTGTTCTACTTCTGACAGCTCTTCTAATCCTTTACCGTAGGTATATTGTTTACCAACTTGTTGTGAAAATCTATATGCTAGTTTTGGTAAAACTGAGGAAGGACGCTGGATAGCTAAGAATGCCCATAATTATGGATTTATTATAAGATATCCTAAAAACAAAGAAAGCATCACAGGATATCAATATGAACCTTGGCATTTACGTTATTTAGGAAAAAGAAGGCGACAAAAGTGTACAAATCTGGTGAAACATTAGAGGGATTTGTAGGCTTAAAATGATCAATTTAAAATAATCGAAACTTCAACTACCTTATTATCGACGAAGTGTATTCCAGCACTTCGTCTTTATTTTTACCGCAAACATTATACCTTACTATTTAATAAATCTATTTTATATCTACATACTTCCTCTTTCTTTTTCTAAAAATTTTTGAGAATTCTCTTTATCAATTTCAATAACACTTATCTAATGAAACAGTCATTGTCGTAATTTTTTCATAACTACACGAGGCTTATATTGAAATTGCTAAAGAACATCCCACGATGATTTTTTATCGGGAAAGGAATGGGATTTGCAGATTAGAAGAAGCAGAAGGATTGTGCAAGCACAATCCCAAAATCCCGTTATTCTTTATAAATAAATAATATATATAAGGAAGCAGAGACCCCACCCTATCATCAATACTTATAAATAATGAGTTGATTGTTCGTCAAAATAGGCGGAATTTCGGGATTTCCTTGTCATACCAAGGTTTGTAGCGGTTTTTTATATGGAATTTTCTCATATTGTCAACGGGATCAGTAATAAATGACAAATCAAATATATATTATCTCAATGATGTATATGAAGTACATCACTATCACACTATCTAGGGAGGCAATGATATGAAAACAACTACTCAAGAACTCAAACAATATATGACTCGCTTATTCCAATTATCTAACAATGAAACATGGGAATGTGAAACACTGGAGGAAGCGGCAGAAAATATTCTACCCAAACGTTTTATTAATGATTCCCCACTTGCACATCTTATACTTGAAACTTATACCTACTATAATAATGAGCTACATGAACTAAGTATCTATCCATTTCTAATGTATTCTAATAACCAACTCATCAGTATTGGTTATCTGGATCATTTTGATATGGACTTTCTATACCTCACAGATACTAAAAATACGATTATCGATGAACGTCATTTACTAAAAGAAGGAGGGAATAACCATGAATAATTGGATCAAAGTGGCACAAATATCTGTTACAGTCATTAACGAAGTGATTGACATCATGAAAGAAAAGCAAAATGGAGGAAAATAGTATGAAAATCAATCGATACATCACAAGAGGCATTAGTGAACAACTATCTCTAGACCTTCAAATCTTACTTTGGAACATGGTAAAAGATCGAGACAATCAACTTAATACAGATTACCTACACATTTTCAAACTACAAGAAGATGATAATATGTTGTCAATTACACATGAACAAGAACAACCCGCATACAAATTGGAATATCACTATACAAACTATATAAAAAATCAAAATGCATTACCTAAGAAAGTCTACGTCATCCGAGAAGATGATGTAGACGCTTTTTATTATGTGATGCTTTTGCCAGAAGAATACTAAAGGAAGTGACGATATATGAATACAATCAAAAGTACGATACACACAGAAGCGATATTTAGCGATGATGAACAACATCGCTACTTACTCAAAAAGATATGGGATGACAAGAAACCGGCTTGTACTGTGATAACGATGTATCCTCATTTAGATGGTGTATTATCACTCGATCTTACTACGGTTCTCATCCTCAATCAATTAGCTAATTCTGAGCAATATGGCGCTGTTTATCTCGTTAATCTTTTCTCTAATATTAAAACACCAGAGAACCTTAAACATATCAAAGAGCCTTATGATGAGCACACAGATATACACTTAATGAAAGCAATTAGTGAAAGTGACACAGTCATTCTTGCTTATGGTGCCTATGCGAAGCGACCAGTTGTTATCGACCGTGTCGAACAAGTGATGGAAATGTTAAAACCTCATAAAAAGAAAGTAAAAAAGCTCATAAATCCAGTAACGAACGAAGTTATGCATCCACTCAACCCTAAAGCACGTCAAAAATGGACACTAAAGTAAAGGAGTATTATCTATGAACCATGACAACACTATACAATCCAATTGGCGAACGGTTGCTAGTTGTTTAGCATCACAAAATTACATTTCAATAGTAAAAGGTCTGGTGCATCATTTCACAGCCATCGATGACGAGGAAATACTTGATAAAATCTATGAAGAGTTTATAAATGATGACTCTATTACAACGGTACTTAACAATGATTTACAAACAATTATTAATCATTATCTATCAAAATGAAAACTATATTCTAATAAAACTAGAGCATCCTTCACTTTTGCGGTGAAGGATGCTCCTATATCTTTTTTTATCTAAAAAAACTATTAGTAATTAGTTTTAAAACATTTATCTTCTAATATATAGATATGAAATGTAAAAATACAATTAGATTGGCAGTCACAATGCAAATGTAATATTTGTCAGTAATCTTCCTACTCAAATTGTTATTCTTTTCATAGAAATCAAGAGGAGGAACGACTTGAATTCTATTATATTCAATGCATCTTCATTATAATTCTACCTACTTCACCATTAGACAAACGATCAAATCCCTCATTAATTTCATCTAAAGTGATAACCTCACTGATGAGTGAATCAATATTTAAACGTCCTTGGTTGTATAGATTAACGAACCTTGGTATATCTCTGTCAGGTACACAACTTCCTACATATGATCCTTTAATGGTACGTTCTTCAGCCGCTAAAGTAACTTGAGGGAAAGAAAAATTATCTTTAGGATTAGGCAGTCCTGTTGTTACAGTTGTCCCCCCTCGTTTAGTAATCTGATAAGCAACTTTCATAGCTGGCACTACACCCGCTGTTTCAAAAGCATATTCTACTCCGCCAGGAATATATTCTTTAATTTGCTCATCGATATCTTTATCGCTTGAATTAAATGTTGCTGTAGCCCCAAATTGCTTTGCTAATTCAAATTTATCTTCGTTAATATCTAAAGCAATAATTTCATTGGCTCCCGCTAGTTTAGCTCCAATAATAGCATTCAATCCAATACCTCCTAAACCAACAACCGCTACATTACTACCAGAACGAATTTGGGCTGTATTCACCACAGCACCGATACCTGTGATAATAGCACAACCAAATGCAGCTGCACGTTCAAAAGGTATTTTTTTATCAATTTTAACTATAGAGTTTTCAGAGACAACAGAATATTCAGCAAAACCTGATATCCCCAAGTGATGATATACTTTTCCTTCATCATTAGATAAACGCATCCCTCCCTCTAACATTTCGCCTTTTTCATTAGATATTGCTCCGTTTTCACATAATGCAGGACGTCCTTCTTTACATGGGATACATTTTCCACAACTGGGAATAAATGTGCATACCACATGATCTCCTTCGCTAACTCTTGTAACAGCTTTTCCAACTTTAATTACTTCACCGGAAGCTTCATGACCAAGTGCCATAGGTAAAGGTCTAGGTCTGTTACCATTAATTACTGACAAATCAGAGTGACATAATCCAGCTGCATGAATTTTAATTAATACTTCGTGTTCGCTAGGATTATCAAGTTCTAAGTATTCAATTTTTAAAGGTTTAGATTCTTTATAGGGCTTTTTAGCCCCCATTTCATGTAAAACTGCTGCTCTAGTTTTCACTTCCAACACTCCTTTAATTTATATACATTAAGTCTATTCTTATCTGTTATTTTACACTTTAATATTATTATTTACAAAAAATTCTGATTATTGAGATTATTTTATATAATACCAATTTTTAAAAATTTATTATGTAAAATCATAATTTAGAAGTGATTTGGTTTTCAAGTGAATTTAAGGTGTGAAGATTAAAAAATATATTAAAGAAATACTTGATAAAATTTATGAAGATTTTATGAATAACGACGCTATCACAACCTTACTTAACAATGATTTACAGACGATTATTAATCAATATCTATCAAAATAAAAACTATATACTGATAAAAATAGGGCATCTTTCACTGAGTAATAAATCAGAGATATTAGAGAATAATAAGAAAATGAGAATTAGTATGTAGTGAATTGTTAAAATAGATTTATTCACAGTGAATAATGACTTATTCGTTATTTATATTTATAATGCAAATATATAAGAAAATTTTGGGAGTGGGATTATGAAACTAAGAGCATTAGAGTATAGTGATTTACTTTTTGTTCATGAATTAAATAATGAATATTCTATTATGTCTTATTGGTTTGAAGAGCCTTATGAATCCTTAACGGAACTTCAACATTTATTTGATAAGCATTTATTAGATGAATCGGAAAGACGTTTTATTGTTGAAGATGAAAATCAAGTCGTAGGTATTGTTGAATTAGTAGAAATTAATTACATCCATCGTAATTGTGAAATACAAATAATTATTAAACCTGAGTTCAGTGGTAAAGGTTATGCAAAATTCGCATTCGAAAAAGCGATAATTTATGCATTCAATATTTTAAATATGCACAAGATCTATCTATATGTTGATGCAGATAACAAAAAAGCTATTCATATATACGAGTCACAAGGATTTAAAACAGAAGGATTACTTAAAGAGCAATTCTACACTAAAGGTAAATATAAAGATGCCTATTTTATGTCATTATTGAAATCTGAATATATTTTGTAGTATAAAAGATAACTCATATATTCATTTAGGTAGGTTCAAACCTGAATTACTTCTAATAAAATTAAAACGGACTTCTCGCGAATGTCTGTAAGAGGAATAAATTCTTGATAAAATCTACGAGGATTTTATGAATGATGACGCTGTAACAACGGTACTTAATAACGATTTGCAAACAATTATTAATGACTATCTATCAGAATGAAGCTTATATTAATTTCAACAAAAATAGAGCATCCTTCACTTTGCGGTAAGGGATGCTCTCAATTTATTTTTGTCTATTTTCAATTAACATAATAGGACGTTATCAGAATTACACAAACATTTTTTGTAGTAAGCCTTGTTTGCGTTGTTTTAATAATTCTATTTTTTTACCTTGTTTTAAAATTAGTGTATCTATTTTATTAAAAAAGTTATCAATTTTAATTTTAGACTGACCCCAATTAGTGGGAATTATATAAAAACACTTTCGTTGAATTCATATTAAAATGAATCATACGGAGGTGTTTTTTTTCTATGAAAAGAGCTTCTTATTCAGTAGAAACAAAGTATAAAGCAGTTGAAATGAAAGCAGCAGGATTTCCAACAAAAGAAATTATGAAAGAATTAAATATTAGAAATAGAACACAAGTGAAAAATTGGTGGCGATGGTATCGAAATGGGGAAAGTTATAGATTTTCACAACATGTTGGTAAACAATATACCTACGGTTATCGTAAGATTACAGCATTGATTAATCAATGTTATACATCACCAATTAATCATAAGAGAGTACAGAGAGTGATGCAGAAGCATCATTTGAACTGCCGAGTTAGACCTAAAAAGACGACAAGAATAGGTAAACCGTATTATAAAACGGACAATTTATTACAAAGACAATTTAAAGCGAGTTGTCCCATGGAAGTATTAACAACCGATATTACTTATTTACCATTTGGTCATTCTATGTTGTATTTATCTTCGATAATGGACATTTATAACGGAGAAATTGTGGCGTATAAAATAGATGATAAACAAGACCAACGTTTAGTTAATGATACATTAAATCAAATCGATATACCTGAGGGGTGTATATTACATAGTGATCAAGGCAGCGTTTATACATCTTATGCTTATTATCAATTATGCGAAGAAAAAGGCATTATCAGAAGTATGTCCCGAAAGGGAACACCTGCCGATAACGCCCCGATAGAAAGTTTCCATTCCTCGCTAAAGTCTGAAACTTTTTACATCAATAATCAGCTTAATAACTCTAATCATATTGTAATAGATATTGTCGAAAATACATTAAAAACTATAATAATAATCGAATTCAACAAAAACTAGGCTACTTATCCCCTGTAAAATACAGAGAATTAGCAGCCTAGAACATAGTGTTTTTATTAAGTTCCCATTTTAAGGGTTCAGTGCCTCTAACAAAAAGCATTCTTTTTTTGTGAAAATAATATCTCTTAAATTGTTTAAATCATTATATCCTTATCTATTAAGATCAAATTTTAAAATAAGTATATTGATATCGTTTACCTGTAAATAGTATAGTTTTTATTAAAGATTCCAATTTCTTATTATTATCTGTAAGAGAAAGATTCTCTGGAAATATAAGTACACCGTAGTTATAGTTATCTTCGACAGTGAAGTCAGAAGCTTTTAACTTCAAATCGTCTTGGCTTTTTAAAAATGAACCATTAACAATATCTTCAATATAAGTACCTTTTCCAATAAATTTCGCTACTCACTTCGATTGTGGATGATAATATAAATTCTCAGGTCTTTCTTAATTTTATATTGATTATAACAACACATACTTACAATATCGTAAGCTTCTCTTATAACTGTTGTAATAGCTCGCTATTAATGTTTTTATAATAGTAAAGAAAAGTAAAGAAGGTGAAAAAAGTGGAAAATACAAATAGTAATATGCATAAAAATGACAATAGTTACGTTTTATCAGCATTGAGTTATTTAAGTATCTTTTTCGCACCTGTCATTTTACCTTTATTTGTATGGATACTTGCTGATGAACCAACATCAGAACATGGCAAAAAAGCATTCATTAATCATATTATGACTTGGGTTAGTTTTTTTATAGGTAGATTGGCATTTATTTTTTCTAAAGAAGTCTTTGATAAACCTTTGGATCATCAATTATTAATATTTAGCATTCTTTTAATTATTACTATTATATTCTTTTTAATTGCTTTAATATTATATATCTTGAACATTAACAGAGGAATTAAAATTCTATTAAAAAAATAAGTCACTTATATATCAACTTATTAAGGGAGTCCTATACTCCCTTTTTTAATTGTAATGTATTCTATCAGTATTACCTTTATTCATAGTCTAAAATACTTACTTCAATGTTTCTAATAATATCTCGTGAGGCCTCAAAGTTGTTATTAATATAACCATTTTTATTCAATGATAAAGAAATTAATTGGCCTGCATAATAAGTATTGTGATTTACTCTAAAGGCGTGCGTAAATGCTTCACCATTTTGTATTTTCTCAATCAATGTTGCTCTGTTCACAAAAATGGGTTGGCTAATATTTATAGCTTTTTCATCTTTTATATTAAATTCATATAATCTTAATCCATGTATTTTAAGATCATCCTTATTTTTCTTAATGACATATTTAATCACATTATACGTTCTAGCCATTTACTAATCTTCCTCCATTAAGATATTAATTCGAAGCTCTTTCTTCTTTTAAAAACATATAACGTTCAATTAAAAAATCAAACTTTGTAGCTTATTGCGCATCATCATTTGAACTTTGTATGCCAATTTTAATTTTTAAACCATTAATCATACTTTGAAATTTTTGCTGATAACTTTCTCTTTCTTCTTGTTGAGAATAGCAAAAATGTTCATTTTGTGTAATTAATTGGTAATATTTAAAACAATTATCTAAAGTTGTTAATCCATAGGCTAAATAATACAAATTATCTGTTTCAAGTGCTCTTTTTCAATCTACTAATGAAAGATGTATGGCACCTCTACTAATTGACTAATATCTGTCATACAACCTCTCCCAAAATTAATTTTTAAAAATATGTTCTCTATGCCAATCTAAATATTTCAAATTAGGTTTCTGACAATCTGGTAGTTCGATTTTTTGATTTTCATAAATCTTTAATTCTTCATATAAAGCAGCATCTTTCTCTGCTTCTTTAGATAAAACAACTCTATAACTGTTAGAAAAAGTGATAAAGCCTTTCTTAAATGCTTTTGCTAAAAATAAAGACAAACAAATACCATTTGAAGGATCTAGTCTAATAAACTCATTTTCATGCCAAGGAATAATATGTGTAACGACTAAAAAGTCTTTAGTTTTAATCCCGGTAATTGCACATCTATAACTATAATTTTGTTTAATCCTTTTTGAAAACTCAAAATGAGCACTTCCCTTAGCTTGAACAAATGCTTCATGATTCCCTACGTAGTAAATATTTTTCTTTATTCGAGTTGCCATATCAGCCATTTGTTTAAAAGTTAGCGAAATATCATTATTAATATAATTACTTTCTATTTCCACTACATTTCTACTCAAACTTAGTAGTTTTAAAAAATCATTTTTTGTAATATTACTGATTTTATTTTTAAAGAAAAACTGCTCCCACTCTTCTTTAATTCTTTCTTTGAACTCCCATTTTAAATTTTCAATATTATCTTTTAAAACACGATCCACAAAAAGTAAGGGTTTTGAAATGTAAGCGGTTGCTACATTATTTTTTCGCTCAATTTTTTCTATTTTCCCAGCTCCAAAGAAATAAAATTGTTGAGCAATTTGAGATAAATTAGTTGGCCGTCTAAAAATGAACAAATCGCCTTCTCTGATCTTATTATTCTGTTTTACATCCCAAGTAAACTCCTTTTCAGTATCATCACTATTTGTATAGTTGGTATCTAATATAAAATAGCGAGTGCGTTCGTTTTCTAACTCAGTTTTAAAGGTGTTATATAGTGACTCTAAGTATCTATTTTTATATTCGCTTATACTCATCTTTCTATCAGCTCACTTGTAAATTATAAATATTTAGTATACTTTTATTTAATTATTAAATATCAATTTCTAAATATATTCTGATAATTATTTATTTTATATATGTATTATTAGCCTTAGAGCAATATTAGGTGACAAATAAAAGGCTACCTCATAAGGTAATCCTCTCAAGATAATGTGACAAAATAATTGATGATCTTTAACATTAATAAGAACTAAATTCATAATTCTTAAATATATTTTCTAATTAAACTATCGTAATGTCTATAATATTTAATTATTTTTTATAAAAATTAAACATTTTATTAAACTATTTTTATAAAATAAAATAATATTACAATATAATTAATTATAAAAATTTAAGGGTATATTGAAGTAATACATTACATAGGAGTGATAAAATGCCAAGTCGTTGGGTAAAAGTTAAAACCTTTAAGTCATTATCTACTTCCAAATTAGAGAAAAAGTTACAAAATTTCAAATCATATAATAGCTTTGATATTATAGAAATTAAAAGACATTCATATTTATTTTTAAATATAGTCGAAGTTTATTACAAAGATAAAACTTAGACTTTTTATTACTACTTTTTTAAAATCTGTCTATTTTTACAGCATTGAATTTCCAGCCGTATAATTTAAAATTCTAATGTAATTCTAAATATTTTATAGATAAAGTAGAAAACGTTAATACTACACTTATATGAATTATATAAAATATTAGATGATTTTAAAAAGAGAATTACCTATGAACCGTGACACTACATAACCTGATTGGTGAATAATTACAAACAGTTTAGCTTCGCAAAATTATATATAGCTCATAAAAAGACTAGTACATCGCTTTACAGCTATTGAAGATGAGGAAATACTTGATAAAATCTATAAAAATTTTATGAATGATGATACTATAACAACGATATTTAACAATAATTTACAGGCAATTATTAACCATTACCTATCAATATGAATATTAAATAAAACTAGAACCTCCTTCACTTAGCACTGAGGAATATTCTTACATTTTTTAATAAGTGGTGATATAAAAAAGCAGTTAGTGGCCATAGATTCAATTTCTAAGGTAGCTTCCCTTTCAATAATTTTTGAATTCAAAATTTTAATATAAATCCCTTCCTTTTATATTATACACAATCTATTTTTTAGTTTTATTTGTGATACGCTTCTGCGTATCGGTTAATGATGCGGTTTTTTATTAACGTCTTTTTGTTATAAGTCTTAAAGAAATACTAAACAAGCAAAATCATTTTCCTTAACTGAAACGAAAGAACGACAAATTCCATACTATTACATTAGAATTTGTCGTTCATTTATTTATTAGAAGTATATATTTTACAGACTTCTAAATTAATTGTTACAACAATTATTATTATCTTGCTGTCCTTTTTCATTCTTCTCTGTTTTTTCTTCAATTTCTACTGAACAACAAGATTGTTCCTGAGGTTTTAATTTTTTTAATACGTCTTTGACTCCCATTATCTCACCTCCTTTAAATAACGATGTTCACAATCAAACCTGTAGAAATAGCTACAACTAAAATGGCGATAACAAATGAGACTACAAATTTTTTCTTGAATAGTTTCGATAATAATACAACTTCTGGAATACTTGCACCAGCACCACCAATGATCAAAGCAACAACTGTCCCAAGCGACATTCCTTTTGAAGCTAATGCTTCAGCTATAGGTAACATTGTTTCAGGTCTAATATACATTGGAATGCCTATAACAGATGCAATGAATACAGATATAACGCCATCACCACTTGCGTATTTTGTAATAAATGTTTCGGGTACAAAGCCATATATGAACGCTCCAATAAACACACCAATAAATAGGTAAGGAAGCATTGGATATAAAAATGCCCACGCATCATTTAATGCTTGTTTAAAACGAAATCCCATTTTATTAGCAAAAAATCCATCGCCTTTAACATTTACTCCTTTATAAGTTTCAGCTAAATTCATTTTTGAAAATACTAGACCTGTTAAGACACTAAAGAGTGCTAGTAAAATAAAGTAAACAACAGCAACTTTCCAACCTAATAAGGCCCATAACATAAATATCATTAATGGATTCATTAAAGGTGACGCAATTAAAAAACTCATTGCAGGGCCAAATGGAACTTTAGAATTTAATAAACCTGCAAGTATAGGAATTGTAGAACAAGAACAAAATGGTGTCATCGCACCAAAAGCCATTCCCAAAATATAATTAATAGCTTGATTAGGTTTACTTAAAAAGTGTTTTATTTTTTCTTCTGAAACTATCTGCTGGATTATACTTACAATAAAGCTCACGATGATGAATAGTATTAATAATTCAAAAAACAACATCACAAATGTTTTTATAAATTCCATAATTGAATCTAACATTAGTATAATGCCTCCAAATTTAATTAATCAATATTTCTTGATGAGGCTGGGACATAATTTCTAACAAATTAGCCAGTAAATGAGTTTATTATAAATTCATTTACTGGCTTCTTTATTTA
>NZ_JBXAHW010000025.1:0-15427 GCF_058795495.1 Staphylococcus sp. GW823-FHT05F06
TTTTTTAAAGTATTTTAATATAAAATTACATATAAGCACAAAGTATTTTGGCGAGACTCTTGAGGGAACAGGACAAGTTGAAGACTACAGGCTGAAGCTGTCCCCTAGGAAAGCGAGCCAACAATACGTAGTATTATAAATAAAGAAGCCAGTAAATGAATTTATGAAAACTCATTTACTGGCTATTTTGCTAGGAATTATGTCCCAGTCTTTGTATATTGCAAATTTTCTGACAACGACATAAAATAGCTAAAAAGGGGTTGATGAAATGCTGAGATTATTTTTGATTTTCATCGCATTCATCATTAACACGACGATAACTTATTTATGGACTATCGAGGGAACATGGCCCAACTTGCTATTTAAATCATTATCATTGAGCATGATAATTGTTTTTATGTTCTATTACATTCGTTTTGTTATTGAAAATAAAAAAGAAGACTGAAGAAATAAAAAATAAAGAGTATCTTTTTGGATTAACTTATTTAATAATAACTCTACACTTTTTTTATGAATCAGATAAATCATATTGATAAAATGATAAATCGAGCCATCGATCAAATTTATAACCTACATTTTTAATTGTACCTGCATGTGAGAAGTCAAACTTCTTATGCAATGCGATACTATCCATGTTCGATGCATCAATCCCAGCAACAATAGTGCGATAACCTTGTTCTTTAGCGTAACGAATTAAATTCTCTAATAATTGAGAAGCGATACCTAGTCCTCTGTACTGTTGATGAACATATATAGAATGTTCAATAGTATATAAATAGGCCGGCCATTGTCTAAAGGAACCATAAGTGGCAAAACCAACTACTTTCCCTTCTTTTTCATAAACCCATATAGGTTCGTTTATTTTTGCTTTAGATTGATACCATTGAAGACGTTCATCTAATTGTTGTGGCTTATACGTATAAACAGCTGTTGTATTAAGGATGGCATCATTATAAATTGTCAAAATACCTTGAAGATCTTCTAGTCGCGCAAATCTAATCATCTCAATTCCTCAAATCTTTAAAATTATTATTCTCATTCAATAGATAGTGCGTCATTTTCAGAGGTTAATATGCATTCTCATCTATTTCATATCATGTAATGTTGAATTTTTAATTTAATGCTATACTAAACTAAAATTATATAATTTGCGAAATAAATATAAAGGAGTAACATAAATGAAGCAGTGGATGAATAGATTAATCACCTTAATAGGCGTATTGTTAATCATTTTAGCTATTTATTTATTCTCAAAGCCATATATCGATAATTATCTACATGAAAAAGATAACGATTATAAAATTGAAAATTATGATAAAAAGGAAAAAGAACAGACAAAGACATCTAAATCGACGCCAAAGATACCTTCCGATAAATCTAAAATGGCTGGTTATATAGAAGTTCCAGATGCACAAATAAAAGAACCAGTATACCCTGGTCCAGCAACACCAGAACAACTCAATAGAGGTGTTAGTTTTGCAGAAGGTGACGAATCTCTTAATCAACAGAATATTTCAATTGCTGGTCATACGTTTACAGATCGTTCGCACTATCAATTTACAAATTTAAAATCAGCCAAAATCGGTAGTAAAGTGTATTTTAAAACTGGAAATCAAACTAGAAAGTATAAAATAACTAAAATACGTGATGTTAAGCCTACAGAGGTTAAGGTATTAGACGAACATCCTAATAAGAAAAATCAATTAACATTAATTACTTGCGATGACTATAACGAAGAAACGGGTGTTTGGGAAACAAGGAAAATATTCATAGCTACACAAATTAACTAATATTCTTATAAGTGAAAGATACGTAATAAACTGTATTAATTATGTTCTTCTTCGAGAAGATGCTTTGTTAAAATAAATTTTAATAACTTATTGATTAGAGGGTCGAGGACAAAGTGAATGTCCTTGGCTCTTTTTAATATTTTTGATTCAAGTTATATAAATGAAAATAAGAGATTTATCTTATATATTAAGCGATAGTGTGAATGACAAAGGTAATTATTTTTTATGTTGAAAACAATTTCAATATATGAATATGTTTTCACTATATTTGATATTGCTTCAATACCAAATCCAACAGCTATATAATGATTATGAATTTTAATCTATAGATAGGGGGATTAACGATGATTAAAGCCATTGCGGTAGATATGGATGGAACATTTCTTGACACAAATAAACAGTTTGATCGAAATCGTTTTGAAACTATTTTTAAAGAATTAATAGATAAAAATATTAAGTTTATAGCTGCGAGTGGGAATCAATTTGCAAAGCTAAAATCAATTTTTGGAGATAGGGAAATGTTCTTTATATCTGAAAATGGAGCAGTCATCTATAAAGGTAATCAACTTTACAATTATCGAAGTTTTGATCAGTATATTTTTCAAAAAGTTGTAAATTATTTAAATTTGAATCAAAAGATAAACAATTTGATTATTTGTGGTGTAAAAAGTGCATATATTTTAAAAGAAACAAGCGAAGCATTTAAGCAAGATGCACGTACATATTATCACCAACTAATAGAGGTTGACTCCTTACAAACATTACCTGATGATGATTATGTGAAAATTGCTTTCAATATAAATCGTCAGACTCATCCAGACTTAGATGAGAAATTAGCTCTTAAGTTTAAAGACGATATTAAACTAGTATCAAGTGGGAGAGATAGTATAGATGTTATTATGCCAAATATGACTAAGGGTCAAGCTTTGTCTAGATTATTAAAAGAATGGCAAATGCCTGCTTCACATTTAATGGCATTTGGAGATGCAAATAACGATAAAGATATGTTGGAGCTTGCCGAACATAGTTATGTTATGGCTAATAGTGAAGATCAATCATTATTTGATATAGCGAGTCATGTGGCACCTTCCAATGATGAACAAGGCGTACTATCAACAATCGAAAATGTTGTTCTCGGTTATTCCAATAAATAATAAAATGGTTAAATGTCTGAAACGTTAACATGTACAGACACTTAACCATTTTTTTAGAAAAGTAAAGTCTTTTTTATTTTATTCGCAACAATACCAAGTGATATTGTGATGTAATGATATAGGTTAAGTAAATTGAAATAATGATAAATAATATCTTGATTACAGTGATTACTGACTTTATTCGTATTAGTTTAATCGCGTATCACATGTGCCAGTATTAATTACTGATAATGCTGCATTCAAACCACCCTCTACTAAATTTTGTACTGCTTCATCGGAGAAAAAGGCAATATGAGGTGTAACTAAAATATTTTCATTTCTAATTAGGTCTAATAATATTGGGTCGTCAATCGTTTGATTTGAACAATCAAATGTGAAATAATTAGCTTCATTTTCATATGTGTCAATGGCAGCACCTGATAATGTACCATTATTTACTGCTTCAATTAAATCAGGCGTGTTTATCACAGCTCCTCTTGCGGCATTGACTAAAACGGCACCTTTTTTAACATTTTTAAACATATTGTTATCAAATAAATGGAAACTATCTTTATTAGCGGGTACATGTAATGAGATAATATCAGCATCTTTAATTGCATCCTCTACTGTTTCTTTATATTCTAAGAAAGATAAAGAATGATTAGGATATGCATCATAACCAACTACTCTCGCACCAAAACCAGCATAGATTTTACCAGTTGCAGCACCAATACGCCCTGTACCGATGATTGCTACAGTCATATTTTTTACTGGACGAGACATAATAGGGGACGCCCATGTGAAATTATGTGCTTGCACACGTTTTTCAATTGTTGGGAATTTTCGTACGAGTTGCAGAGCGATAGATACCGAATATTCAGCAATTGTTTCAGGTGAATAACTAGGTATATTCGAGATAATAATTTCATGTTTTTTTGCAAGTTCTAAGTCATACATATCAAATCCAGCCGTACGTTGTGCAATTTGTTTAATACCATAGGACTCTAATTTAGGGTAAACTTCAGGTTCTAATTTACCGAACTGCATTGTTGTAACACCGTCATAATCTTTTAATTGATCGACAGTATCTACACTTAAAAGTTCTGTTGATGTAGTGACATCGATATTATTTTTCTTTCCCCAACGTAATGCCATGTCCTTCTCATATGCTCTTGTGCCGAAAAACATAATTTTTGTCATTAAAAATTACCCCATTTCTAAAATTTGTAATTAATAAATAGTAAAAACATTCACAAGTCAGTACTTATGATTTTTTAATTATATGTGATTTAATTCACTAAACAAGTTACTTCATAGGTCTTTTAAATTTCTAAATTATACTAACTATATAAGTGAGTTGAAGAGATTAGAAATCAATTACTTTAGTTACTTTTTGAAGTCGTATATAATTTGTATCAACAGAAGTAAAGAGAGGAAGGTATGATTATGAATCAGATGAATCAAACGATTATTGATGCATTCCATTTTAGACATGCGACAAAAGAATTTGACCCTACGAAAAAAATTAGTGATGAAGATTTTAATACGATTTTAGAAACAGGTAGATTATCTCCAAGTTCACTAGGTTTAGAACCTTGGCACTTTGTAGTGGTTCAAAATAAAGAATTGAGAGAAAAATTGAAAGCCTATAGTTGGGGAGCACAAAAGCAACTTGATACAGCAAGTCACTTTGTATTAATTTTTGCTCGTAAGAATGTGACGGCTCATACAGATTACGTGCAACATTTACTTCGTGGCGTCAAAAAATATGAAGAAAGTACAATTCCAGCAGTTGAAAATAAATTTGATGATTTCCAAGAAAGTTTCCATATTGCCGATAATGAACGAACATTATATGATTGGGCGAGTAAACAAACATATATTGCATTAGCAAACATGATGACAAGTGCTGCATTACTAGGTATCAACTCATGTCCAATTGAAGGATTTGATTTAGATAAAGTGACTGAAATTCTTTCAGATGAGGGTGTTTTAGATACGGAACAATTTGGTATTTCAGTTATGGTAGGCTTTGGTTACAGAGCACAAGAACCTAAACACGGCAAAGTTAGACAAAACGAAGACGACATCATTAGTTGGATTGAATAAAGAAATTCTATGAAACCCAGGGTATAACATGGGTTTATGTTAAATATCATAGTTAACTCACGATAGTGAGAACTTTAATCTAGTACGATTATACGAATGTAAGATTAAGTGAGTTATCAATAATTAATATATAAGCAACCTGAGACTTTTACTTGAAGTCTCAGGTTGTTTTGTTGAATATAATAGAATTTTTATACGTTGAATAATAAAACTCAAAGCGGGTACAACATACAATAGTCGCTTTTAATGATGATGCAAACAGATAATTTTGCATTATTTACAAAAGAGGTTAAAATAGGTATTACATTAAGTAAACGCTTACATTTTATTAGGGATAAGCGATTACTTCAAATATCACTAAAAAAGGATGGGTTTTAATGACAAATATTAACGTAAGAAATTATATAGATGAAAGTTACGGCTTGTTTATTAACAATGAATTCCAAGCTAGTGATAGTGGGGAAACATTAACTGTTTCTAATCCAGCTAATGGTGAAGATTTAGCTAAAGTTGCACGCGCTGGTAAAAAAGATGTAGATAAAGCTGTTCAAGCAGCTCATGATGCATTTGATAGTTGGAGTAAGATTTCTAAAGAAGAACGTGCAGATTATTTATTAGAAATTAGTCGACGTATTCATGAGAAAACTGAACATTTAGCGACGGTTGAATCACTGCAAAATGGTAAACCCTATCGTGAAACATCAACAATTGATGTACCACAAGCAGCCAATCAATTTAAATATTTTGCTAGCGTTTTAACAACTGACGAAGGTTCAGTTAATGAAATTGATCAAAACACAATGAGTTTAGTTGTTAATGAACCTGTTGGAGTTGTTGGTGCAGTAGTAGCATGGAACTTCCCAATTTTATTAGCATCATGGAAATTAGGACCAGCTTTAGCAGCAGGTAATACAGTAGTAATTCAACCATCATCTTCAACGCCTTTATCATTAATTGAACTTGCTAAAATTTTCCAAGAAGTTCTTCCTAAAGGAGTAGTTAATGTCTTAACTGGTAAAGGGTCTGAATCAGGAGACGCTATTTTCCATCATGAAGGTGTAGATAAGTTATCATTTACAGGTTCTACTGACGTGGGTTACGGTGTAGCACAAGCAGGTGCTGAACGTATCGTTCCTACAACATTAGAACTAGGTGGTAAAAGTGCTAATATTATCTTTGATGATGCTAATTTAGAGCAAGTGATTGAAGGTGTTCAACTTGGTATATTATTTAACCAAGGTGAAGTATGTAGTGCAGGTTCAAGATTATTAGTACAATCATCTATTTACGATGAATTGTTGCCAAAATTGAAAGAAGCATTTGAAAATATTAAAGTTGGCGATCCATTTGATGAAGATACTAAAATGAGTGCGCAAACTGGACCAGAACAATTAGATAAAATTGAAAGTTATATAAAAATTGCTGAAGAAGATGACAAAGCGAACATCTTAACTGGTGGTCATCGAATCACAGATAACGGCTTAGACAAAGGTTACTTCTTTGAGCCTACAATTATTGAGATTAACGATAACAAACATCAACTTGCTCAAGAAGAAATCTTCGGTCCAGTTGTAGTAGTTGAAAAATTCGATGATGAGCAAGAAGCTATCGAAATTGCAAATGATTCTGAGTATGGTTTAGCTGGAGGTATCTTTACTACAGATATTCATCGTGCATTAAATGTAGCTAAAGCTATGAGAACAGGTCGTATTTGGATTAATACTTATAATCAAATTCCTGCTGGTGCGCCATTCGGAGGATATAAAAAATCAGGTATTGGGCGCGAAGTATATAAAGATGCTATCAAAAACTATCAACAAGTTAAAAATATCTTTATTGATACAAGCAACCAAACTAAAGGTTTATATTAATAAAACGAGACACTTTACAGGATGCATGCGTATGCGTGCGTCCTGTTTTTTGTTGAAATTTTACTTCAATTAAAAGCCGAAAATATTTTTGATTATTACACTAAAATTTATTTATCTGGTGAAAAATAATAAATTAATATTCGCATTTATATTTTGTATGGTACAATCATTTTAAATATGAAAATGTTGTGAGAGATTTTATGAATCTAGAAAAAAGTTATATTGAACAACAAGTAACAAATCGTGGAAAATCTACTGCTGTATCTTAAGTACTTTGGTTCTTTTTAGGAGGATTTGGAGCACACAGAATTTAACATGGTAAAGTAGGAAGTGGAGTTGGATTATTAGTCTTAACATTATTAACTGTTTGGTTTACTTTTGGAATTCCTACTTTAATTTGGGCTATTATTGATGCTTTTTTAATTCCAAACTGGGTTAAAGAAGATGAAGATAGAATACGTCAGCAAGCTTTAAGCGAAATAAAATTAATGAAAAATAAATAAAATTATAAAAACCTGAGACATTGAGTGCAACGCAAAGTTAGATTAAATTCTAACATTGTGAGGTATAGTACACATCAATCTTGTCTCAGGTTTTCTTAATATATAGACAAACCATTAGAAAATACACCTGCCATATATCAAACACTTTCACCCCCCATAAAGACGAAGTACATGTTGAAATTCAACGGACAAGGCTAGTTGGGGTTCGGGGCCCCGACAAAGAGAATTTCACCGAGAAATTCAACGGGCAGGGCAAGTTGGGGTTCGGGGCCCCAACAAAGAGAATTTCACCGAGAAATTCCACGGACAAGGCAAGTTGGGGTTCGGGGCCTCAACAAAGAGAATTTCACCGAGAAATTCCACGGACAAGGCAAGTTGTCGGTAACTTGGATAACTTATTCAAAATAAGGTGTGTATTCAACTACGATAAGTTATTATAGTTATTTTATTTCGTTACCATGAATTGTAATGTCAAAGCCTTCAGGTGAAGTAACATGAGTAGTATTTGCATTAGGTTGATATATGTCAAAGTGACATAAACCATAAGTTTGTTCATTTTGAGTTCTAATCTTATTTGACTGCCAAGTATTTGTAGCTATATGATGATGATACTTTTGAGTGGACATAAATAGTGCTTGTGGGAAATTAGATATATGTTCGAACCCTAACTTTTCAACATAAAATTCATAAGCAGATTCTAAATTGTGTGTTTTGAGATGTAAATGCCCGATTTTTCCTTCTTCCGGCCAACTTTGCCAACCTTCATTTGACCGTTGAGTCATTAAATCATTGACATCAACTTCCAATGTATCCATTTTGACAAAACCGTCTCGCCACAACCAGTCTTCTGAAGGGCGATCATAATAGACTTCAATACCATTGCCTTCAGGATCAGTGAAATATAGCGCTTCACTGACAAGGTGATCTCCACCACCCATTGCGATGTTGAGATTGTTAGCATGATAAAGGAAGTCTGCTAAATCGCTACGAGTCGGTAAAAGATAAGCAACATGGAATAACCCTGCTTCTCTAAATTCCGGTTGTCGACCGTTGTTAAGTTCATTTAAAGTTAAAGTATAACCAAGATTTCCGATGTTGAATACGGTTTGTTGATTCGTTTGTTTTTCAATAGAAAAACCTAATACATTAGAATAGAAATCAGTTAATTTATTTAAATCTTTAACATTTAAAGTGACGTTTGTTACTTGTGTAGCATCTATAGAATGAAAATTTGTCATAGTTTCGTGTTCCTTTCAATTTTAAAATAAGTATAATTAATATACTTAAAAGATATTAAAATAGCTAATATATTGAATTAATATAAAATCTAAATAAAAGAGTAGAACTAAATTATTTTGAAATTAGTTCTACTCTTACATAGTTGACTATATGTGTGGCCATTTGATAAACGTATTGTATATTTAGTCAACTGCTATAAATTTTCGGTGAAATAAGCGAATGACGTATATCTCAAATTGATATGAGTACATTCACATAAACTATCCTAGATAAACATCTTGTGCATGATCATCTTTTTCTAATACGTTTTTTGCGAATGGACAAGAAGCGATAATTTTTAGATTGTTTTCTCGTGCATGTTCAACAACACGATTAACTAATTTTTTACCTAGACCTTGTCCACCGAGTTCATCAGAAACTCCAGTATGATCAATGTCTATTTCATTGTTATCAACCTCTTTAAATGTAATAACAGCTTTTGGGTTATTTTCGTCATTACCTACATAGAATTTATGATCGCCTTGTTTAATTTCTGCAGCCATCGACGTTCACTCCTTTAAAATTGTATATAGTTATATTTATCACGCTTTGACGTTTTCAAACATAATTAGTTTACAGTTTACATTTATATTGATAACTATTGCTTTTTTATAATGTAACAGATATAGTGATAAGCGTATAAATTGGTCATAGCAGGGAGCACTTATATTGAAGAAATTAATTATAGTGTCAATCATCATTTTAATGTTAAGCGGATGCAGTAGCTTTGATCATCGTAAACGCGAAAGTATTAATGACAAGAATAAAATGAAAGTATACACGACTGTATACGCATTTCAAAGTTTGACACAACAGATTGGTGGAAAATATGTTGACACGCAATCAATCTATCCTGCTGGTGCTGATTTACACTCATATGAACCAACACAAAAAGATATGATTGATATTGCCAAAAGTGATCTGTTTGTCTATTCAAGTCATCAATTAGATCCTGTCGCTGCAAAGATTACGAATTCGATGACCAATAATAGCATGAAATTAGCGCTTGCCGAAGGACTCAAACAAAGTGATTTTATTCACTCTAAAGACCATGATGAAAATCATGAGCATCATTCACATCATGAAGAATCGAATCAAGATCCTCATGTTTGGTTAGATCCTGTTCTAAATCAAAAATTCGCTTTCATGATTAAAGAGAAATTAATAGAGAAAGACCCTAAACATCAAGCTTATTACAATAAAAATTATAAAATAGTAAATAAAGATATTGTGCATATTGATTAACAACTACAATCAATAACGAAGCATTCTAAAAGAGATAAAGTTGTGATATCACACGATTCGCTTGGATATTTAGCGCATCGTTATGGTTTTAAACAACAAGGTGTTAAAGGTATGAATGATGAAGAACCTAGTCAAAAAGAGATTTTGAATATCGTTAAAGATATACAGCATTCGCATGCGCCTTATGTTTTATATGAACAAAATATTACCTCCAAAATTACAGATGTTATTAAGAAAGAAACAGATACTAAACCATTAAGTTTTCATAATTTAGCTGTATTGACTAAAGAGGAGCAAAATGATGATTCAATTTCATACCAATCATTAATGAAAAAGAACATTTACGTATTAAATCGCGCACTCAATAATTAAAAACGGGGTGGGTCTAACGTTCTAAATAAAACGTTAAACCCATCCCGTTAGTTATATGATAATGATTACATTAGTATCTGATATAACTTACTGTGGTATTGTAGTACTCTTCAAAACCGTGAATACCGTCAGCGCCACCTAAGCCTGATTCACGCCAACCTGCGTGATAGCCATTAACGACTTCTTCAGCCTCACAATTTGCATATACTTCACCAAATTTTAGACGTTCGGTTGCTGTCATTACTTCTGTTAAATTTTCAGAGAAGATATAAGAAGATAAGCCAGCGTTTGTATCATTAGCGTCTTCAATCACTTGTTCAAAATCGCGGTATGTTGTTATCGCAAGAACTGGACCAAAAATTTCATCTTTAAACACATTATCGTCTTTTCTAACGCTATCTAATACCGTTGGTGCGTAGAAGAAACCATGGCGTTTTAATTGATGTCCACCAGTCATCAATGTTGCACCATTTTTAATAGCATCTTGAACCTTTTCATGAATACTATCAAGTTGTTTTTGGTTAATAATTGCGCCGTAATCGGTGTTTTCATCAAATGGATCTCCAACAGTTAAGCTTTTCATTTTGGAAGTTACTTTATTTAAAAAGTCATCGTGAACATCTTCATGTACAAAGATACGTTCAGGGCACGTACAAACTTGACCTGCATTATTTATACGGGCTGTCACGATATAGTCAACTGCTTTATCTAAATCGGCATTTGATGTGACAATGACTGGTGCGTTTCCACCTAATTCTAAATTTACTTTCTTTACAGTTTGAGCAGCATTTTCGTAAACAGATTTACCAGCTCTCATACTTCCAGTTAAAGAAATAAGTTGAATGTCTTTATGCGAAGCTAATTGTGTACCTACTGTTTCTCCAGTGCCAGGAACAATTTGAATCAATCCTGCTGGTATAGTTGATGCTCTGAATAATTCAGCTAATCGAAGAGTGAGTAACGTTGTCTCTTCACTAGGTTTAATCACTACTGAACAACCAGTTACTATAGCTGGAATGACTTTTCGCATAAGGACAAGTATCGGTGCGTTCCATGGCACAATACCAGCAGTAACTCCGATAGGTTTATTGATAATTTGAATCGTTTCATTTGCAATACTATTTTGTAGAATACGTCCTTTATCTGACATACTCAGACTTGTCATATAATCGATAAATGAGATTGATTTGTCAATTTCTCCATAAGCTTGCGTTAAAGTTTTACCTTGTTCTTTTACGTATAATTGAGCTATTTCATCGCGATTTTTTTCTAATAAAGGTATAAGTAATTTAACATGTTCCGCACGTGTAGGTTGAGGCACGCGCTCCCATTCAAGTTGTGCTTGTTGCGATTTTTCAATGGCGTCGTTTACTTCCTCTTCAGTTGCAAGAGTGATAGTATCAAATGCCTCGCCAGTAGCTGGATTAATGACATCCATTGTCTCTTTAGACTGACTTTCTATAAATTCATTGTTAATAAATAATTGATTTGTCATGTTAAACACCTCCATTAGAAGTATTCCCTGAAAGATCAGTTTTAAATTTAAATTGCATTATTTTATATTAAAATTCTCCTGAACTTCAAGAAAATGAGCAACCAATAAGAAGGTGGAATAGTGTTTAAATAGATTCGTTAACTCACACAGGAAGTGTTAATAGAATTAAAATTTGTTTAGTATATGTTTAACTCTTTACCTTATTGACAATATAAAAGCCTAAGACAATTTGTCCTAGGCTAAGATTATTATTTTCGTAAAATTCCTTTGTATATCACAGGAATCAATAAGATAAAACCAAAAAGTCCCATAATAGGGAACACTTTACCAATGAGAGAAATGAATCCCACAAAAGTACAAGCAAATGTTATTATCGCCATCATAACTATAAGAATATAATAACGTTTCGTAAACGGTCGACTAAAGCGTGATGCAAAGGCGTACATTAAACCTACTACTGTATTGTATATGACTAAAACCATAATGACAGACATGATAATACCAATGGATGGAGAAATCTGCTTAGCAAGTAGCAATGATGGTAATGCTGCCTCTTTAATTTGATTAAATTCTGTAACAAGACCAAAATTAATCAAAAGTAATAGTAAAGTCACAATAATACCACCGATAAGTCCACCATAAATTGTGGACGATTGATATCGTAGCTTACCGCCCATTACAGTTAAAAAGCTAAATGCAGCAGCAATTTGTAAGCTAGCATAATTAATTGCGTCAAACCACCAACCAGGTGAAATCGACTTATTTTGATTTGAATATTGACTGACATCACTAAAGTTTAAATCACCGGTAATAAAGTAATACACTGCAATCATTACTACGACTGCCACAAGAAATGGTGTTACCCCTCCTAAAACAGCGATAAGACGATCGAACTTTAGAAATAATGTTATCAAAATAAGTATCACTAAAATGAAAGAACTTAACCAAAAAGGTAAGCCGAAACTTTCATTTATAGTCGATGCTCCGCCGGCTGTCATAATAATTGCTAGAGAAAATAAAAATACTGTAAGTATAATATCAAATAATTTAGCTATTGTTGGATGTAAATAATAACGAATAGATTCGGAGTGATTTTGAGATTTAAGACGAAAGCCAGTATTTAATACGAATATTCCTCCAAGAGTTAAGATAAGTCCAGTAATAAAAATACCGCCAATACTGTAAATACCATGACTAGTGAAGAACTGAAAGATTTCCTGACCTGTTGCAAATCCTGCTCCAACTACAACGCCTACAAAGGCGAAGGCAACAATGATGGATTCTTTAACATTGTTCATTTAATAAACAAATCCCTTCAAGCGCTATCCAAGTTAGATTAATTTTTCTGACAAAAATTTTAAAAATTACATTAATCTATTTTAGATGATTTTACCGAAAAAATAAACAGTAAAGTTCGCCACATATGTACTATTGTATAAATAGGGTGCACGTTTAAGTGTGGTATGATTAAATAAGATGGCAGATAAATGCGTATAGTCAAGTGCCATCTAACTTAAATTCATATATTTCATTTAAATGTTTACATTATCTTTAAGCAAATCATAATGCAATTGCAAAGCATTTTTGGTAGTATAGGTCAATATTAAGTATATAAATCGAATTAGAAATAAAGAAGGTGTTTAATATGTCATTGGAATTGCCCGTGATGCTAACGATTGTATTGTTCTTAGCACTAGGCATTTTTAGTCAATGGTTAGCGAGTAGAATAAAATGGCCATCGATTGTTGTCATGGCCATCGTAGGTTTGCTTGTAGGACCTATTTTTGGACTAGCAAACCCAAAAGAGGCACTTGGACCTGAGGCATTTAGTTCAATTGTATCTCTTGCTGTAGCAATTATATTATTTGAAGGTAGTAGTAATCTAGATTTTAGAGAATTAAAAGGCATTTCTAAAGCTGTTATAAGAATTATTACAATAGGAGCGGGAATTGCATGGATTTTAGGAGCAATCGCTTTACATGTCACTATGAATTTCCCTCTGTCTATTTCATTTGTTATCGGAGGACTATTCCTAATCACTGGTCCAACCGTGATTCAACCCTTGCTGAAGCAAGCGAAAGTAAAAAGAAATGTCGATTCAGTATTAAGATGGGAAAGTATTATCTTAGATCCTATTGGACCTATTATTGCACTCACTGCATTTTATGTATTCCAGATTTTTGAGGAAGGGATAGGCTTTGTCGTTATTATTCTCTTTATCTTGAAACTCTTAGCTGCAATTTTAATAGGTTTTGGTGCAGCCTTTCTATTTAATTGGCTTATAGGTCAAGATAAAATTCCTCAAAGTTTAATGCCACCCATTCAGCTTGTATTTATTCTTTTAACATTTAGTATCTGCGATGAGATATTATCAGAATCAGGTTTACTAGCTGTAACAATTTTTGGCTTAATGATGGCGCGTAAAAAACGTCACGATCTCATCTTTAAAGAATCAGACCACTTTATAGATAATGCATCATCTATACTTGTGAGTACTGTATTTATTTTAATTACGTCTTCTCTCACTAAAGATGTGTTGCTCAATGTGTTATCTTGGCAGCTCATACTCTTTAGTTTGGTTATGATTGTATTAGTAAGACCAATTTCAGTGCTTCTTTCAACATTAGGTACTGAAATAACTAAAAAGGAACGTGTAGTAGTAGCACTAATGGCGCCTAGAGGTATTGTGGTTTTAACAGTGGCACAATTCTTCTCAAGTTTATTTATGGACGATAAAATTCCTATGGCTCAATATATTACACCAGTAACTTTTGGTCTTGTATTTATCACTGTAGTCATTTATGGATTTGGTTTTACACCTTTAAGTAAACTGTTCGGTGTAGCAAGTACGGAGCCACCAGGCGTGATCATTGTCGGAGAAAGTGAATTTTCGTTCCATCTTGGTATTAATCTAAGGGATCATGGTATACCCGTCATGATGTTCAACTTATTTGAAAACACATCAGAAAAAGCCCACGAAGCTGGGTTCGAAGTATTTAAAGGTAATCTTTTATCTAGCAATGATAGAATTTATTCTGATTTATTACGTTATAATAAATGTATTTTGATGACACAATCGTTTATCTTTAACAGTTTAGCATTTAATGAATTGGTGCCTGAATTTGGCTTGAATAATGTAGATATGATGCCAGTATCTTTTAATGATGAGCAAGCACGAAACAATTTAAATGGTCCAATCAGAAATCATATATTATTTGATGAAAATCATACCCCACGTTGGTTTAATCAATTTATTACACAACATAATATTGTTGAAGTACCGGCAGAAGATTATGAAAAAATTACAGAAAATGATATGTTAATCTATCATATCAATGAAGATAAAGAAGTGACGTTTAAACGAAGCAATAGAGATATACCTGAACATGAAACAGGTGTTTATGGTATTTTAAAAAATGCTTATTTAACTTAATGTGTTGCGTAAGTTACAAAAAGCCATACTTCAAAAATTAATTTGTTTTATGAAAAGATAATCAATGACGTGACCATTAATTAATTCAAAATAAAACAAAGTATACTTCAGCACATGAATTAAGAGTTCGGGACATAAAGTATCTGGATAAGTGAAAAAAGACAATTTCTATTGAAATAATATAGAAATTGTCTTTTT
>NZ_JBXAHW010000026.1:0-13890 GCF_058795495.1 Staphylococcus sp. GW823-FHT05F06
GTACTTGCGCTATTGGAGTCACTTACGCTCGTTGATGTTGACGCACTGTCGGATGTCGACGTGCTTGTTGAATCTGAGATGCTTGTGCTTGTCGACTCACTCAATGACGTACTTGCGCTATTGGAATCACTTACGCTCGTTGATGTTGACGCACTGTCTGATGTCGATGTGCTTGTTGAATCTGAAACGCTTGTGCTTGTCGACTCACTTAATGACGTACTTGCGCTATTGGAGTCACTCACACTTGCTGACGTTGACGCACTATCTGAAGTCGACGTACTCGTTGATTCTGATAACTTTTTACTTGTACTTGCTGATTCGCTTGTTTGGGTTGATGCGCTATCAGACATCGACGTACTCGCTGATTCTGATAACTTCTTACTTGTACTTACGGATTCGCTCGCTTGGATTGACGTACTATTCGACGTTGACGCACTTAACGACCCTGAGAGACTCTTACTTGTTGATTCTTTTGTTGATAATGATTGACTCTCTTTTACACTATCACTTAGCGATGTACTATTACTTATACTTGTTGAAACACTATTTACTATGCTAGTGGAAGTAGAGTCACTTGCGCTATTTCTCGTTACTTCATAATTAATTTTAGTCGTAGTTTTATTTCCACTCGCATCCGTTGACTCAATCGTGATTGTATTTGTTCCTATTTGAGTTGGAGTTCCAACAATTGAATTCGTAGATGCATCAAATTTAAGTCCTTGTGGCAATCCAGTTACTGTATGCGTTACCACTTTGCCACTATTATCTGTAGCAGTTATCGTAATTGGATTAATCGGCGTGAAAACTTCTGATGCTTGACTTGGCGTCACATTTACAACAGGGCTGATTGTATCTTGAATCGTTATTGTAAATTGCTTAGATGTTACGTTCCCAGTAGCATCAGTAGTATTAACTGTCACAGTTGTAGTTCCTACTTCACTTGGCGTGCCAGTAATTGTATTTGTCGTTTGATCAAAAGATAACCCTGAAGGTAGACCTGTCACAGTTGTAGTTAATACGTCTTTACTATTGTCAGTTGTAGTAATTGTAATTGGATTAATGGTCTTTCCAACTTCTCTAGTTTGACTATCAACACTAATTTGAGGACCTTGAACATCTTTGAATTTATAAATCACCGTTTGGCTTGAGTTAGTTAATTTAAGTGTAGGTGTACCTGATGTTTCTGAATAATTGGAGTTTTGTAAAGCGTCTGTACTAACATAACTGTAACCTGAATTTTTCAAGTTGTTTAATTGTTTATCTATATTCACAGTCGCATCAACTTCACCTGCAATGGTTTTAGGTGGAATAATATCCTTACCAGTATTTGCATCTACATAGCGTACTTTAGCAACAGCTGATTCTGTATACTCGAATGTTCCAAATTGAACTTGTTGTAAGTTTTTTGCGCCACCAGTTGAGGCAGTCATAGATAGAGAAAACGTCGTACCACCACTGTTTTTAATCCAATCTGTAAGATTTCTCGTAAAAGTTTGTCCAGCGTACGTCACTGTCATCACTTTTGTATCACCATTATAGTCAATGACAAAATCTTGGAATGAATTGTCAGTAGGTTGTACATTTAATTTAGCCGCAGATGATGCCTCAGTGGTAGCCATACCATTTCTATCTGTACTTACGAAGGCACCAAAAGCGCCACCACCAACATTACGTGGGTCTGCTTTTGCTTTAGCATCAGATTTAGGAGTTGATGTGTTATGATACGTATCCAATTTAAAACCAAAGGCATTATTCAAACCACCTATTCCAACGGCAGCCCCTTCTTTACCTATCTGTCCTAAAGGGCCTGGTGAAAATGCAAAGCCAATGCCATCTCCACCTGGTACACCATCAGGAGAATAACCTTCATATCTATTACCAAGGTTAACTTTACCTGTAAAACGGAAGCTACGGTTTGAATCTAATCGAGTGTTTAAAGATATGGCACCCTTTTGACTATATGCGTCTGGCGTTAAGGTAGCAATACCTGTTTTAGGATCATACGTCGCAGATCCAGACAGATTCATATGTTCATTAAAGTTATCTTTGTTCACCACAACAGAATTAGATGTCAGACTTGAAGTTGTTGTCGTGGACGTTGTTGTCGGTGCTGCCATCGTATTCAAAACAGTAAATCTACTAAATGTTCTTAAATTTGCAAAGGAAGTAGGACTCGATTGATTCGAAGTAGATGTTGATGTCAGATTAGATATTTGATTTGTACTAGTACGTGCTTCACTAGTCGCTAATGAATCGGTTGCTTTTGTTTCGATTGACTGGGTTAAATTGGAGCTAATGTTCTTTTCTGAGGATGACGTGTTTGATTGTGTTGACTTAGAGGTTACATTCGAAGACTTATTTTGATCTTGTTGTGCAGTATTATCATTGTTAGTAGTTGTACTCTCTACATGGTCTGTGGAGGCATATGTATTTAACTTAGATGATTGATTTGATGTTTCACTACTTTGTTGACTAATTCCAGCTTTTTCACTGGATTGAGCTGTATTTGTAACTTCTGAAGACATTTGCTTATTTGTACTATTAGAATGGTTAGATTCCAAACTTGTAGAATTGACTGTTTCTTTTTGTGAGTTCTTAATCGTAGTTGAATTTTGATTGGCTACTGTCTCACTATTGGATGAAATTTCAGAGGTGATTGGTGTTTCTGAGGCAGCAAATGCTTGATGATTATTCAACATATTAAATGTAAATGCTCCACCAACTAGGGCTGTTGTTTTAGCTGCACTTTTTTTTAATTTATGACCTTTCGTCTTTTCAGTCACATTTTCTTGTATTTCGTTTTTACTTAAAAATGGTAGCCCCATTGTTTTTAACAATTCTATTTCATTAATACTTGCTTTTACCCAGCTTTTTCCTGACTTGTATATTTTTACCCGTGTTTTTTGTTGCTCAAGACTTTTTTTATAATCCTTTTCTTTCTTTGTCATAATAAACTCCCCATAGTTTTCTTAATTAATCATAGTCTTTTATACTGAAAATATTCATTTTTACAAGTATATAACTATGAACATGTAAAATGCAACTAATACTTCTTAGTTTTAATAAATTACTATACATATAAAGATATTAAACGATTGTGCAAAGAGGAATTGTTAACAAAAGGATTATTTTACTATTAACAAGTGTTTTTTATCTATATTTCAAGTTACTGTTACATTGAATTCAACTAAACTTTATCTACTTATTGAATAATTATATATATAAATTCGAATCAAAATGAATATAATTTACGAAGGAACTTAAAAACTAATTTGTATATTTATGTATGATAACGAATAAAAAACTAACTTTAAATAAAGTTAGTTTTAAAATTAATGATTACTAAATTGCTTTAGACACAATGTTATTTACCATTGTCCGTTGTTGTATTGATACATACCTTCTTTTAAATATATTCCCCAAAATATATAACACAATATACCTAGCCCCACGGAATCAAATAAAATAATATAATCCATATTAACAAAGATAGTGATTAAAAATAATAAAATAGTAATACTCATTGGAAAAGTAACTAAAAGTACCATATGAAGCATGTATATCGTACATAAAGTAAGTCCTATTATTCCAGTAAAGATAATCATACCGAAGATGATATTACTCGTTGCTACATTAAAGTATTGTATTTCTGAACTCGCTTTTATCATTGGTATACCAAAACCGCTTCCTAAAAAAGGATGCTCAGTTAGCGCATAATCAATAGCTTTAATATTCATATCACTCGGCATAAAGACCTCTTGGCTATTCTTCCCTTTTAAGATTAGTTTAATAAAAAGATGATAAATATATGGTTGATTTATTATAGCAATTGTCATTAGTATCATAGCACCAATTATGGGATGTTTAATTCTCTTTTTTATGTGAGATAACGGTAATAGAAGCATTAGACATAAAATAACAGATATGAAAATATGACGAGAGTTTGATAAATAGAGCTCTATCATTCCAATATTTAATAATAATAAATTGAATACATCATAATCTTGTTGTTTGATTATTGTTACCATATATAGAACTAGACCCATAGCAAGAATAACTGCGAATGAATGTGCATCCTTGAAAACACTTCTAAGTGATTCCTCATCAATTAAATATGATTTTGGCGCTATAACTATAAATAAAAAAGTAAAGGCAATCACTAGCGTGATAAATTGATTAATCCAGTTAATGAGATTCTTTATCTTTTTTATTAAACTAACATACATAACAATCAAAATTAGCGGTATAAAGAAGTTAAGCAATTTAAGAATAGATTCTATCGGATCATTAGATACGACTAAACTCATTATGATATAAAGTAGCATAAGAATCATAGTAGACTTGATAAATCTTAATATCATTTCATTTCTTATCCAATGTTTTACATATTTAAATAGAAAAAATACTCCAATTACATAAATCAAGATATATTTCATACTTACTATGTAATGCGCCATCTCTTGTGTATCATAGGGAGTGTATATTTGCGATCTGAGCATATAAAGTATGATTAATTGAACGACACCTAGCGCCCCTCTTTTAAGAAGTAATAAAGATAAAGCGATAGATATCATTAATGTCCATTTATTAGGAATGCTAACTATAAAAATGGATAAGATAATCAACCATTCGATAAATTTACGTTGAGTGATGTTTAAAAATTGTTTCATGATATAAGCCTCAAGTTGTCTAATTCGTGATGTAAGTGTTTGATCAATTTTCAATTACGAACATGTTATTATATTTCTATTATAAATAATTATACGCTATCAAAAAAATATTTTTCTAAATAATTTTATTATATTTTAGAATTATAACATGAATACATTCCTACCGAAAATTAAAATGATGAATATGACGTATGTCTTAAATTAAAATTTTTATTCCAATAAATGAAAACAATTAATGCTTTAGACAACGAACATATTCTTTCACCATAAATGCACTAAACGATACGTTTACGAACCGCGCCAGATATTAAATCAACTAAAGCGACCATCGCAATCAAACCAATTAGAATCATGCCAACTCGGTCCCAAGATCGTGTTTGTAAAGCAAAAATTAATGGTGTACCTATGCCACCTGCGCCGATTAATCCTAAAATGGAGGCCGAACGTAAATTCAATTCAAATCGATACAAAATAAGTGAAATAAACGATGGTAAAATTTGTGGTATTACAGCAAACATTAACGTCTTCATTTTATTTGCTCCACTCGCCTTTAAAGATTCTACAGCGCTAAAATCTAAACTTTCAATATCTTCAACAAAAAGCTTCCCTAACATGCCGACTGAATGAATCCCCAGTGCAAGTACACCTGAAAACGAACCTGGTCCAACAGCTTTAATAAATATTAACGCCATTACAATTTCAGGAAACACACGTATAATGCTTAATATGAATTTACTTATGCCCGTAACCGGTCGTAATTTCATCATATTTTTAGCTCCTAAAAATGCAAAAGGAATACATATAATTGAAGCAATGAACGTGCCAATCACTGCAATAGCAAAAGTTTCCAGCAAACCTCTAAGTAAGTCTTCACCATCAGGTATATATATGTAACTTAAATCTGGATGAAATAGTCCGTAAAAGATAGACTTTAATATTTCAATAGACTTACTTTTAAGTTCAAGACCTGGAATCCCTGCAAACGCCCATATAATTACAGCTGCAACTACAGTGACTATAACCCAATTTTTAATTATTCGCTGACGATGTTTTTTTGATTTTAATTCATATTTACTATCCAACGTATTCATGCTAATTTTTCCCTCACTTTCGAACTCACATAGTCAATAATAACTACAATGATTAGAGTGAACAGGATAATCATTGCTGTCTTTTTATATTGAAACAATCCTAACGTTTGATCGTAGAACAACCCAATACCACCTGCGCCAACAAGACCTAAAACTGCTGATGCCCGAATGTTAATTTCAAAGGCAAATAACACATATGACATAAATGATGAAATTGCTTGAGGAACAACGCCAAATGCAATCCATTTCACTTTATTAGCCCCTACAGCTGTCATAGCTTCCATAGGTCCTGGATCAATTGTTTCTAATGATTCATATAATAATTTACCAATGATACATATTGTTAGAACAAAAAGTGCTAATACACCCGGAATTTGTCCAATACCAAATATGGCTACAAATACGGCAGCTAATAATAAATCAGGTATTGTGCGTACAATATTAAGGACAAAACGTGATGGAATCGCAATCCACTTTGTTTGAACAATATTACTCGCACACAGTAACGCTATAGGAATGGAGACAATACTTCCTAGAAAAGTACCGACAATTGCCATACGAATCGTGTCTAGCATTGGTTGTGTAATATGATCTAGATAACCCCAATCTGGAGGTATCATTTGTTTGAAGAATACGCCAATTTGTGGCAGACCTATCATTAAATCTCCAATGCTAAATCCAGTATAAATAAAACTCCAGATAATCAAACCCGTGATTAAAATAATTGAAAAGCTAGTTTTAAGAGACATCCTTTTATTTAAATAGCGATTATATTTATGCGTTGTTGGTGTCGTCACTTTATTCCACCCCTAATTTTTCATCGTTCTTAATAGAGCGACCGTATATATGATTAAATACTTCGTCATTTGTCTCAGACGCGGGTCCATCATAAACGAGCTCTCCCGCTCTTAAACCAATTATTCTCGATCCGTATTCCTTTGCCAAATCTACAAAGTGTAAATTAATTAAAATAGTAATACCAAGTTCTTCATTGATTTTCTTTAAGTCATCCATCACTTGTTTTGTAGTTAATGGATCTAATGAAGCAACTGGTTCGTCTGCTAATATAATGGTTGGTTCCTGACATAACGCTCTAGCTATTGATATACGTTGTTGTTGACCACCTGACAACTGGTCAGAGCGTTGGTCATATTTATCTAAAATGTTTACACGTTCTAAAGCATCCAATGCCTTGACTTTATCTTCTTTAGGAAAAAGACCAAGTATCATTTTCCAAGTAGGATGGTATCCTACCCTGCCACTCAAAACATTTCTAAGAACTGTTGAACGCTTAACTAAGTTAAAATGTTGAAAAATCATACCTATACTTCGACGCATTTCTAATAATTTTTTACCACGTGCTTTAGTTATTGACTGACCTTCGATAGTAATATCACCTTTGGAAATATCATGTAGCCGATTAACCGATCGTAGTAATGTTGATTTACCTGCTCCAGACAGTCCAACAATAACTGCAAAATCACCTTTTTCTATATTTAAGTTAATATCTTTTAATCCCACATGGCCATTTGGATACACTTTACTAACATCCTTAAATTCGATTTGACTCATCAACAAACACCCTTCTTTTATAAAGAAAAGCTATGAGACTCAAGCCGCAAGAGGTCCACAAACCTTCACGTTTAATCCCTTAGCTTTTCTTTTTATAATTCATTCAATTTATTTTATTTCATATCATGAACAGCTTTTTCATATTGTCTAACGATATCAAAGTCTGAATCTTTAGTATCAACATAACCTTCATGAGAATATACCTCGCTAATGATTTTATGACCTTTTTTAGTTTTAGAAATTTCTTTAAAAGCTTTTTTCAATTTATCTTGGAATTTTTTATCCATATCAGGACGTACTGAAATCGTATCATTAGGAATTGGTTTAGTGAGTTTTAATATTTTAGTATCTTTAAATACATTTGGTTGATCTTTTTTCACAACTGTACGTGCATCATTAAATACAGCTGCTGCATCCACATCTCCATTTAACAATGAAATAACTGCTTGGTCGTGTCCTTTAACATTGACTATTTTCATATCTTTTGTTGCATCAATACCAGCTTCTTTTTTTAATGTTACTAGAGGGAATGTATATCCTGCTGTAGAAGTTACATCTTGTAATGCTATTTTTTTACCTTTTAAATCTTTGAGACTATTAATACCAGAGTCCTTTTTAACAAGGATTTCTGACTTATAATCATCAACTAACTTTTTACTTGGAGACCCATCTTCATTAACGTCGTAACGTTCTGCCTTTAATAATAAATCCGCTGCCTTTTGATCGTGTGCTAATGTATATGCAGTTGGTGGCAAGAAACCAACATCCACTTTCTTAGATTTCATCGCTTCAACTATCGTGTTGTAGTTTGTTGAAACTGATACTTTAACCGGAATCCCTAATTTATCTGACAACAATTTTTCTAACGGTTTTGCCTTAGCTTCGAGTGTATCAGCGTTTTGAGATGGTACAAATTGTACTGTTAATTCTTTAGGTGTATAACTACCTGATTTTGAATCTGATCCACTATCCGAACTTTTATTATTATCCAAAGAACTTGAATTCCCACAGGCTGCTGCAAAAATAACCACCGATAAAACAAGCATCACTAAAAACTTAAGATTTTTCATTCTACCTACTGTCCCCTTTACATCAATATTGGTGTAATATGTATATTTTTGAAACTATATTTATAGATTAGCATATCTTATAAGTGATGGGTATTTAATTTTAATTAAAATTATAATTTTTTTATAATAAATCGTAAGAAATTGTAAAAAAACTGTTAAGCAAGCACAAAACGCTATATTTTTATACTATACTTTTTAAAAATTCCATCTTTTACATAAGGAGTAATCATAGAGATGAAAATATTTAAAACTTTAAGTTCTATACTAGTTACATCTGTTCTTTCTGTGACTGTGATTCCCTCAACATTTGCATCAACAGAATCTACTGCTACAAATCAGACACAACAAACAGTACTTTTTGATAATTCTCATGCTCAAACTGCGGGCGCTGCCGATTGGGTGATTGATGGCGCTTTCTCAGATTATGCAGATTCAATGAGAAAGCAAGGTTACCAAGTTAAAGAACTAGAAGGAGAATCAAACATTTCTGATCAATCTTTACAGCAGGCGCGTGTATTAGTTATTCCTGAAGCTAACAATCCATTTAAAGAAAATGAGCAGAAAGCAATCATTAATTTTGTTAAAAATGGTGGTAGTGTCATTTTCATCTCAGACCACTATAATGCCGATCGTAATTTAAATCGTATTGATTCTTCAGAATCAATGAATGGTTATCGACGTGGCGCATACGAAAATATGACTAAAGATATGAATAATGAAGAAAAGAATTCTAACGTTATGCATAACGTTAAGAGTTCTGATTGGCTCTCACAAAACTTCGGTGTTCGCTTTAGATATAATGCACTTGGAGATATCAATACTCAAAATATCGTTTCAAGCAAAGATAGTTTTGGTATTACTAAAGGGGTACAATCAGTTTCGATGCACGCAGGTTCAACATTAGCAATAACTGATCCTAATAAAGCTAAAGGCATTATTTATATGCCGGAACATTTAACACATAGTCAAAAATGGTCTCACGCAGTTGATCAAGGTATTTACAATGGGGGTGGCATCAACGAAGGACCTTATGTAGCCATTTCAAAAATCGGCAAAGGTAAAGCTGCATTTATTGGCGATAGCTCCCTCGTAGAAGATCGTTCACCTAAATATCTTCGTGAAGATAATGGGAAACCTAAAAAAACGTACGATGGTTTTAAAGAACAAGATAATGGAAAGTTATTAAATAATTTAACAACATGGCTAGGCAAAAAAGAATCTCAATCTTCTATGAAAGACATGGGGATTAAACTTGATAATAAAACACCGCTACTTAACTTTGAGCAACCTGAGAATTCAATTGAACCTCAAAAAGAACCGTGGACTAACCCAATAGAAGGTTACAAATGGTATGATCGTTCAACATTTAAAACAGGTAGTTATGGAAGTAATCAACGGGGTGCTGACGATGGAGTAGATGACAAAAGCTCTTCTCATCAAAATCAAAATGCCAAAGTTGAATTAACTTTACCTCAAAATATCCAACCGCATCATCCATTTCAATTTACAATCAAACTCACGGGATATGAGCCTAATAGCACAATTAGCGATGTAAGAGTTGGACTTTATAAAGATGGAGGTAAGCAAATCGGTAGCTTTTCTTCTAACCGTAACCAATTCAATACTCTCGGCTATAGTCCTGGCCAATCAATTAAAGCAAATGGTGCGGGTGAAGCTTCATTCACACTCACAGCTAAAGTGACAGATGAAATTAAAGATGCTAATATTCGTGTTAAACAAGGGAAAAAATTCTATTAACACAAAAAATGAATGAAAATTTTTAACACCGATAATAACATAGTGTTGAAAAGTGAGACATTGTTTTTAATTTATATATCACAAAACTATGTCTCTTCCCCGTACTTGAGGAGGTTAATTCAATGTCTCAAATTGCGTTCTATATCCTTAGTGATGTTCACGGTTTTATATTCCCAACAGATTTTTCATCAAGAGAAAAAGATTTACCTATGGGTTTGTTAAAAGCTAATCATCTAATCGAACAAGACTGCGTGCACTATGACGGCAGTGTAAAGATCGATAATGGGGACTTCTTACAAGGTTCTCCATTATGTAACTACTTAGTATCTAAATTAAAGAGTAGTCTCCCATTAACATCAATATATAATCGTTTAGGGTTTGATTTTGGAATTGTTGGCAATCATGAATTTAATTATGATTTACCTTATCTAAAACAGACCATCAATCAACTTCATTACCCAGTTTTGTGTGCAAATATAATTGAAAATACACAGCCATTCACTGGCCAAGGTATTCATTATTTTAAAGTAAATGATTTAACTATAGGAACTATTGGATTAACCACTCAGTATATTCCTCACTGGGAACAACCTGATTACATTAAGACACTCACTTTTAACAGTGCTGTCCACATATTAAAATCTGAGTTACCTACACTTAGGGAAAAGAGTGATATTGTAGTAGTAAGTTATCATGGTGGTTTTGAACGTGATTTAGATAGTGGCCTCCCGACTGAGGCGCTTACTGGGGAAAACGAAGGGTATGATATACTAAGTCAGTTTAGCGATAGTATCGATGTGTTGATAACCGGCCATCAACATCGTGATATTGCGACAATCAAGAACCAAACAGCCATCATTCAACCAGGTTCAAAAGGTACAAAAGTTGGAAAAATAGTTATTGAATATACACATGATAAAAAAGTATTAATTAAAGAATGTAACTTAATGAATGTTAATAACAATACCTCCTTTAAGCCGAATGTCGAAGATATCGCTTTACGTAATCAATTGGAAGATTGGCTTGATACTCAAATCGCAGAACTCCCCTACGCTATGAGAATAAACAATTCATTTGAGGCAAGAAAATCACCGCATGCATTTGTTAACCTTCTTAATTATATTTTATTAGAAAAAAGTGGTGCAGATATTGCATGTACAGCACTATTTGATTCCGCAAATGGCTTTGATGAGAAAATAACCATGCGTGATATCATCAATAATTATCCTTTTCCTAATACTTTTAAAGTGATTGAACTTAGTGGAAAAGATATTAAACTTGCAATTGAACGAAGCGCAAGTTATTTTGACATTGTTAATCATAAAATCACAGTTAATAAAGAGTTTCTAGAACCTAAACCTCAGCATTTCAACTATGACATATTTGCAGGTATCCAATATACAATTCATGTTAGTCATCCTTACGGTGAACGTGTTAGTGATTTACTAATTAATGATGCACCAATACAAAGTGATCAAATATATACAATATGCGTAAATAATTATAGAGCTGTTGGTGGCGGGAATTATGATATGTACGTTAACAAACCTGTGATAAAAGATATTCAAATCGAAGGTGCTCAATTGTTAATAGATTACTTATCTCACAATGATTTATCACAAATCCCACAAGTGATTGATTTCAATGTTGTTAAGTAATCCCTAGTTCTATTAAAACATCATTGATGAAAAGTTTGATTGCATAAAGAAAAATCCTTATAGAGGCGTCGCCACACTTCTATAAGGATTTTTTAATAATCATGAATATTCATTAAATGTGATATGTTTCTTTTCATAAAGTTGATTAACAAGATTAAGAAGCATACCCAACACTATAATCCCACCAGATATCAAAGTAATTTGAACGTAAGGTAACCCTATTGATAATAATATAGATCCAATGATTGCACCAAGAAAATTAGCAACATTGAAAATAGAAGCAGCTAACGTACTTGCAAGAAGTGGTGCTTCTTTTGCACTTAAGATAATTTTGCTATTAAGTAACGGTGTTGTACCAAATGTACCAAAACCGAATAAGAAGCAAATGATTAATGCTAATATTGAATTTTGAATAACAGTAACAAATAGTATGATTGTTACAAATAGTAAAAGAAATGTAAGGTATAAATTTTTTGTTAATTTATCTTCCGGTACATTACCAGTAATTAAATTCCCTATCACACCGCCTAGACCAAACATAAATAAACAAACAGTTAAACCTACAATTTTAAATGGAGAAAAATCTCGTATCATTGGCTCCATAAATGTATAAGTAGTAAACACACCAGAGTAACCAAACACAATAATTGCAATCACAATTAAAATGTGTGGATTCTTAAACACTGTTAATTCTTTGCTAATATTTGCTTCTGCACTTAAAGAAACATTTGGAACAAATTTAATCATTCCTAACATAGTAATGATTGCCAACACAATCATGAATCCAAAAACAACTCTCCAATTTGCAAAGCCACCTAAAAATGATCCGAATGGTACACCTAACATTACAGCAATAGTTAAACCTGCCTGAACAAGTGCAATGGCCTGTGTTTTTTTAGCAGGAGGTGCGACTGTCGCAGCAACACTCATACACACACCGAAGAATGGCGCATGCATTGCCGCAGACATGAGTCTTGATAATAACAATACATTAAAATTCGGTGCTAACATTCCCACTAAATTACTTATTATAAAAATCGCAACTAAAATCGGTAACAGACGGTGGGCGTGAACTTTCAATGTTATGATTCGCATTAAAGGCCCTATCAATGCAACACTAATAGCATAAACACTAATTAATAAACCTGCACTCGAAATAGAAACCTTCATATCGTCAGCGATTTGTGTAAGTAATCCTGTCACTACATATTCAGCCATTCCTACTGTAAATGTTCCTATCATAAAAATAATGAACAACATTTTATTATCTTTCATGAGCGTTTCCTCCTTTTCTTAATATCAAAAAATCAATATGAGTGATATATTATAAAAAATTCGTCTCAATGTGAAGAGTAAGTTTTCAAATTTTCATCTTCCTCAAATATTAATCTCATAAGTTTTCATCTTATTTTCATGAAATAATAATAAGACAATTTATGATGACTTGCTATAAAGCATATGTTTAAATATGTCTGATTGAATTGATTTAATTTCGATAAATAAAATTGAATATTCATGAAATAATGTCAATTTTTTGACGAACTCTCTTATAATACGTCTTCATTTCTCTGTTTGATCATAATTAAATGATTTTTTTAATAACTCGACAATAATTATCTTTAAGTTCATTTTAATGTTTGAAGGTAATTTGGTAATCAGAAATTAAAATAGTTACCTAAAAATTAATTGTAGTATGGACAATGTAGTAGTATGTGATTAATTTTGATTGAATGATAATCACAGTCCAAATTGTATATATTTTCTTAGGTCATTTAATGAAGACGCTTTACATGTTTATAATGAAAAACTAACTGTTACTTTACAAAACCTTCGATATATAATATGATATTAATTGTTGAAATTTTGGAGGGATACTCAAGTCTGGTTTAAGAGGCTAATCATTCGTGATTAGTAGGAGCTTTTTGCTCGCGTTGGTTCAAATCCTTCTCCCTCCGCTATATATAAAAGAGCCTGAGGCATTTATTTGTCTCAGGCTCTTTCCTACGATTAGTCAAGTACTTATAATTAAAATAAGCATTACTTAACTAAACCGTTCATTTTAATTTTTTTG
>NZ_JBXAHW010000027.1:0-11259 GCF_058795495.1 Staphylococcus sp. GW823-FHT05F06
ATTCAAAAAAATTAAAATGAACGGTTTAGTTAAGTAATGCTTATTTTAATTATAAGTACTTGACTAATCGTAGGAAAAGAGTCCGGGTCATAAAACTATGTCCCGGGCTCTTTTATAATATAAAGGCAGTTGATGATTGAATTAAAAATACGTTAATATCAATCTTTTCAACACATGTTATAGGAGGACAATCATTCATGCCCTCCTACACTATTATTTAAAGAATTAAGATTCGTATTGATTTGAACCTTTAGACGGCTTAAGAATTGGATCTAAAATAGCTACAACAATAGTGAAGATGACAGCAATAATAATTGGATTAATTACATTTAGTTCTGGTCCACTATTTAAGCTATTCAATACGAAATTAACCATTTGAAGTAACAATACTGCCCAAATGAATGTCATGAGGTATCTCATATTATATAACCTCCACTTGTTTATTCGTTAACTCTATTTTAAGTGATAATATCTTATTTGTATAGTATAAATCTAAGACGTTGGTTATCTCATACTTTTAATTAAAAGTAAAATAAGAAATTAGAGTATGTTGCAATTATAAAGATGTATTTAGTGAAGTTTGTTAAAATACATAATGGAAATGTTTTGTATTGATTGGGAGGCTCTCTGCTTGAGTTTAAAAACATGAATATGTTAAATTAATACCTGGTATTAAAAATTTTTTAAGAAGGTGTACAACCATGAATGTGGGTATTAAAGGTTTTGGTGCATATGCACCTAAAAATATTATAGACAATGCCTATTTTGAGCAGTTTTTAGAAACTTCAGATGAATGGATTTCTAAAATGACTGGTATTAAAGAAAGACATTGGGCAGACGAAGATCAAGACACATCTGATTTAGCATACAATGCAAGTATTAAAGCGATAGAGGATGCCGGCATTCAGCCAGTAGATATAGACATGATTATCGTTGCTACAGCTACTGGGGATATGCCTTTCCCAAGCGTGGCTAACATCTTACAAGAAAGACTAGGAACAGGTAAGGTTGCTACTATGGATCAACTTGCTGCATGTTCTGGCTTTATGTATTCAATGATTACTGCTAAACAATATATACAATCTGGTGATTACAAACATATTTTAGTTGTGGGTGCTGATAAATTATCTAAGATTACCGATATGACTGACCGTTCTACTGCTGTATTATTTGGAGACGGTGCTGGAGCTGTTGTCATGGGAGAAGTTGCTGAAGGTCGTGGTATCATTAGCTATGAAATGGGTTCAGACGGTAGTGGTGGTAAATACTTGTACTTAGATAGAGAAACTGGCAAACTCAAAATGAATGGTAGAGAAGTATTTAAATTTGCTGTGAGAATTATGGGTGATGCATCTACGCGTGTAGTTGAGAAAGCTGGTTTATCGTCTGAAGACATAGACTTATTTGTTCCACATCAGGCTAATATTAGAATTATGGAATCTGCGAGAGAGAGATTAGGAATAGAAAGAGAAAAAATGAGTGTTTCAGTAAATAAATATGGTAATACTTCGGCTGCCTCAATACCATTAAGTATTAATCAAGAATTGCAAAATGGAAAAATCAAAGATGACGATACTTTAGTCTTAGTTGGCTTCGGTGGAGGTCTAACTTGGGGCGCAATCGTTATTAAATGGGGAAAATAGGAGGATAACGTATGAATAAAAATAATAGAGTTGTTATAACGGGTATCGGAGCCTTATCTCCAATTGGTAACGATGCTAAAACAACATGGGACAATGCACTAAAAGGTGTTAACGGTATAGATAAAATCACAAGAATAGATACTGATGATTATAATGTACATCTTGCTGGTGAATTGAAAGATTTTAATATAGAAGACCACATTGATAGAAAAGAAGCTCGCCGTATGGATCGGTTTACACAATACGCGGTGGTTGCTGCAAGAGAAGCGGTTAAAGATGCACAATTAAATATTAATGAAAAAAATGCCGACCGTATTGGTGTATGGATTGGTTCTGGTATCGGTGGTATGGAAACTTTCGAAGTTGCACATACAACACTTGTAGAAAGAGGACCACGTCGAGTAAGTCCATTTTTCGTTCCAATGTTAATTCCTGATATGGCTACTGGTCAAGTTTCTATTGATTTAGGTGCCAAAGGGCCCAATGGTTCTACAGTAACAGCTTGTGCTACGGGGACTAATTCAATAGGTGAGGCATTTAAAATTATTCAACGTGGTGATGCAGATGCAATGGTGACTGGTGGAACAGAGGCACCTATTACACATATGGCAATCGCAGGGTTTAGTGCAAGTCGTGCATTATCTACAAACAATGACCCTGAAACAGCTTGTCGACCATTCCAAGAAGGCCGTGATGGCTTTGTTATGGGTGAAGGGGCAGGTATTGTTGTACTTGAATCATTAGATTCAGCTAAAGAGAGAGGTGCTGAAATTTACGCTGAAGTTGTAGGTTATGGTTCCTCTGGCGATGCACATCATATTACAGCACCTGCGCCTGAAGGTGAAGGCGGCTCAAGAGCTATGCAAGCTGCTTTAGATGATGCTGGAATCAAAGCTCAAGATGTACAGTATTTAAATGCACATGGCACAAGTACACCAGTTGGAGATTTATATGAGGTTCAAGCGATTAAAAATACATTCGGTGATGCTGCGAAGTCATTAAAAGTAAGTTCAACTAAATCAATGACTGGACATTTATTAGGTGCTACAGGTGGAATTGAAGCTATTTTTTCTGCGCTATCAATTCGTGATTCAAAGGTAGCCCCTACAATACATGCAATCACACCAGACGAAGAATGTGACTTGGACATTGTTCCGAATGTAGCCCAAGACTTAGACATTACCTATGCAATGAGTAATAGTTTAGGATTTGGTGGACATAATGCAGTGTTAGTATTTAAAAAATTTGAAGACTAAAATTAAATAAATGTAAACAAAAATCTTCAAGTGATGAGTTATTAATTTAGCTACTCACTTGAAGATTTTTTTATATTAATAAAGATACTCCGATACTCACAATTATATAAGTGAGGTTAATAATCAATGTTGGAACTACCCATGGAGAAATAATATAACTTTCTTTTTTAACTTTTTGTGGATTGAAAAAGTGGTCATTTTTCATCATACGTTTTCTCTTAGTTGAGGAAAGTTGATACTTTAAACGACGAAATCCAAAACTTGTAGCATCAAATATTCCTTCTTGAATGAGTAAAATAAGGAAAGCAATTATAAAAATAATGAATGATGTATAAAATAAGATGTTGACTAAATTTATAAAGTGATTTGAATAAAATAACCATATAATTATTGATAAAACTGGCGTAAATAATGACGAAAGCAAATAAGAATTTATGGACATTAATGAAACCTCCTATCTATGCTAAATGTATTTTAACTTAATATTAGAAAAGGGTGGATTTTTATATTGCAAAAGTAAGAGAATAAAACAAAAAAGTCATTTATCTATATTTACTATAGTACTGTAATGCAAAATGATATTGCAATTGTATAAATATTATAGATATAATAAAGATTAATATTTCTGAAAATTATGAAGGGAATGTCAATTTTGAATATTCTTTAATTTAGGAGGGTGTATATGACTAAATATGTGTTGAAACGATTGTGTTATATGTTTGTGTCGTTATTTATTGTTATAACAATTACATTTTTCTTAATGAAATTAATGCCAGGATCTCCGTTTAATGACACAAAACTTAATGCGCAACAAAAAGAAATATTAAATGAAAAGTACGGTTTGAATGATCCAGTAGCATTACAATATGTTAATTATTTGAAAAATGTAGTAACAGGTGATTTTGGCAACTCATTTCAATATCATAATATGCCAGTGTGGGATTTAGTTAAACCACGATTGATACCTTCAATGGAGATGGGAATAACAGCTATGGTTATTGGTGTTGTTTTAGGTTTAGTATTAGGTGTTGCTGCTGCTACTAAACAAAATACATGGGTAGACTATACAACAACAATTATCTCTGTTATCGCAGTATCAGTGCCGTCATTTGTCTTAGCAGTTTTATTGCAGTATGTATTTGCAGTTAAGTTAGAATGGTTTCCAGTTGCAGGATGGGAAGGTTTTTCTACAGCTATTTTACCTTCTCTAGCACTATCAGCTACAGTTTTAGCAACTGTTGCAAGATATATTAGAGCTGAAATGATTGAAGTACTCAGTTCAGATTACATACTTTTAGCTCGAGCTAAAGGAAATTCTGCTTTAAAAGTGCTCTTTGGACATGCATTACGAAATGCATTAATTCCTATTATTACAATCATTGTACCTATGTTAGCAGGTATATTAACAGGAACATTAACAATTGAAAATATCTTTGGTGTTCCAGGATTAGGTGATCAATTTGTTCGTTCTATAACTACAAATGATTTTTCAGTCATCATGGCTACAACGATATTATTCAGTACTTTATTTATTGTTTCGATCTTTATTGTAGACATTTTATATGGTGTTATCGATCCAAGAATTCGTGTACAAGGGGGCAAGAAATAATGAGTAATAAAGAAGATGTTACAAACATTAATGGCGATATTTCTAATGCCACGATGTCACATACAAGTAATGATATTTCGAATACAGATTTTATAATTAGAGATTTAGACTTGAATCAAGAGCCTGAAATGCTGCGTGAAAGTAAGAATTTTTGGCAAGATGCTTGGTCACAATTGAAACGTAATAAATTAGCAGTAATCGGAATGATAGGTTTGTTGCTTATAGTTATTATGGCATTTATAGGACCATTAATGAATAAACACGATTTTGCTGAGCAGAATGTTGATCATCGTAATCTCCCAGCAAAAATACCATTATTAGATCATGTTTCATTTTTACCTTTTGACGGTAAAGGTACGGACGGTAAAAATGCTTACAAAGAAGCAGGTGCGAAAGAAAACTATTGGTTTGGTACTGATCAACTTGGACGTGATTTATGGACACGTACTTGGAAAGGTGCTCAAATTTCACTTTATATTGGTGTAGTTGCTGCATTATTAGATATTTGTATTGGCGTTGTATATGGAGCCGTTTCTGGTTTCTTTGGAGGCAGGGTAGATGATGTGATGCAAAGGATTTTAGAAATTATTGCTTCTATACCCAATTTAATTGTCGTTATTTTATTCGTACTTATTTTTGAACCATCAATTTGGACTATTATATTAGCTATGTCAATTACTGGCTGGCTGGGGATGAGTAGAGTGGTACGTGGAGAATTTTTAAAATTGAAAAATCAAGAATTTGTTTTGGCATCTCAAACATTGGGTGCTTCTAAATTCAAGTTAATCTTTAAACATATATTACCTAACACATTAGGAGCAATTGTCGTTACATCAATGTTTACTGTTCCAAGTGCAATATTTTTCGAAGCATTTTTAAGCTTTATTGGAATAGGGGTGCCTGCGCCTAAGACGTCATTAGGATCTCTTGTCAATGATGGGCGTGCAATGTTGTTGATACATCCTCATGAATTATTTATTCCAGCAATCATTTTAAGTTTATTGATTTTATTCTTCTATCTATTTAGTGATGGACTACGTGATGCATTCGACCCAAAAATGCGAAAATAAAGGAGGTAAAAGTAATGACAGAAACGGTATTAGAAGTAAATGATTTGCACGTTTCCTTTGATATTGCTGCAGGAGAAGTGCAAGCTGTCAGAGGCGTGGATTTTCATTTAAATAAAGGGGAAACGTTAGCCATTGTTGGAGAATCTGGATCTGGAAAATCTGTAACAACTAAGGCAATTACAAAACTTTTTCAAAAGGATACAGGAAGAATAAAAAAGGGAGAAATCTTATTTTTAGGTGAGGACTTAGCTCAGAAAAGTGAAAAAGAACTGATACAGCTAAGAGGTCGAGATATTTCAATGATATTTCAGGATCCTATGACTTCTTTAAATCCAACAATGCAAATCGGAAAGCAAGTCATGGAACCTTTGATTAAACATAAGAAATTAAGTAAAGCAAAGGCCAAGCAAAGAGCATTGGAAATTTTGAATTTAGTTGGGTTACCTCGTGCTGAAAAACGATTTAAAGCTTATCCACATCAATTTTCAGGAGGACAACGTCAGAGAATAGTTATTGCAATAGCATTGGCATGTGAGCCTAAAATATTAATTGCTGATGAGCCTACAACTGCTTTAGATGTGACAATGCAGGCTCAAATTTTAGATCTTATGAAAGAACTACAAAATAAGATTGAAACTTCAATTATCTTTATTACGCATGATTTAGGCGTTGTAGCAAATATTGCGGACAAAGTAGCCGTAATGTATGGGGGACAGATGGTTGAAACAGGGGATGTGAATGAAATATTTTATGATCCTAAACATCCCTATACCTGGGGATTGCTTTCTTCAATGCCTGATTTAACAACCAGTAATGACACGGACTTAATTGCAATTCCAGGTACACCACCAGATTTACTTCATCCACCAATTGGTGATGCTTTCGCACGTAGAAGTCGATATGCTTTAGATATTGATTTTAAAGAAGAACCACCTTGGTTCAAAATTTCACCCACACATTTTGTTAAATCTTGGTTATTAGATGCAAGAGCTCCAAAAGTTACGCCACCTTCAATGGTTCAAAAACGATTAAGAACAATGCCAAGTAATTATGAACAACCACATAGAGTAGAGAGGGTGGCTTTTAATGAGTAATGAAAATGTATTATTACAAGTTAAAAATTTAAAACAGTATTTTAATCAAGGTAAACATAATGAAGTTAAAGCGATTGATAATATAAGTTTTGATGTTTATAAAGGGGAAACTTTAGGCCTAGTAGGAGAGTCTGGATGTGGTAAATCAACGACTGGAAAAGCCATTATCAAATTAAATGATATTACTGATGGCGCAATCGAGTATGATGGTAAAGATATTCATCAAATTAGAAAACGTAAAGAGCGATTGAAGTTTAATAAGAAAATTCAAATGATATTTCAAGATCCTTATGCATCTCTAAATCCTCGGTTAAAGGTAATGGATATCGTAGCTGAAGGAATAGATATTCACAAACTTGCTAGTAGTCAGCGTGATCGAAAGAAACGTGTATACGACCTTTTAGAAACAGTTGGTTTAGGTAAAGAACACGCGAATCGTTACCCACATGAGTTTTCAGGCGGACAAAGACAACGTATTGGTATCGCACGTGCATTAGCTGTAGAGCCAGAATTTATTATTGCAGATGAACCGATATCAGCATTAGATGTATCGATTCAAGCTCAAGTCGTTAATCTTTTATTAAAGCTACAACGTGAACGTGATATTACTTTATTGTTTATTGCTCATGATTTATCAATGGTGAAATATATTTCCGATAGAATTGCAGTGATGCACTTCGGTAAAATTGTAGAAATTGGACCGGCTGATGATATTTATAATTATCCATTACATGATTATACTAAGTCATTATTAAGTGCCATTCCACAGCCTGATCCTGATGTTGAGAGAAATCGTCAACGTGTTTTATATCATGAAGATGCAACGCTTAATGAAGAACGTCAATTAAATGAAATTAGACCACAACATTATGTATTTTCTACTCAAAACGAAGCAGTTAAATTGAAACAAAAGTATGGTTTGTCTGTTTAATAAGTTAAGAAAGGAGGAATTAAAGGATGAAAGGTTTTAAAGTCTTAATTATTTTATTAAGTGTATGCATAATTTTATCTGCTTGTAGTAATAAGCAGAGTTTATATTCAGACCAGGGGCAAGTTTTTAGGAAGGTAATCACACAAGATATGACTACACTAGATACAGCTTTAATTACAGATGCTGTTTCTGGTGATATAGCAGCTCAAGCTTTTGAAGGATTATATACTTTAAATAAAGGAGACAAAGCTGAACCAGCTATTGCTAAATCTTTTCCAAAGAAAAGTAATGGTGGCAAAACACTTACGATTAATTTAAGAAAAAATGCAAAATGGTCCAATGGAGATTCGGTAACTGCATATGACTTCGTATATGCGTGGAGAAAGGTAGTTAATCCTAAGACGGCTTCTGAGTTTGCATACATAATGAGCGATATAAAAAATGCAGATGAAGTTAATGCAGGTAAAAAATCAGTCAAGGATTTGGGTATCAAGGCTATAGGTAAATATAAATTACAAGTAGATTTAGAAAGACCTGTACCTTATATTAATGAACTATTAGCACTTAATACATTTAATCCTCAAAATGAGAAAGTTGCTAAAAAGTTTGGAGAACAATATGGTACAACTGCTGAAAAAGCAGTGTACAATGGACCATTTGAAGTAACAAATTGGAAAGTGGAAGATAAAATTCAATTAGTTAAAAATGAACAATATTGGGATAAGAAGAATGTAAAATTAGATAAAGTGAACTATAAAGTATTAAAAGATCAACAAGCAGGTGCATCGTTATATGATACTGGCTCGGTCGATGATACTATTATAACTTCTGAACAAGTTGATAAATATAGAGGAGAATCTGCTTTGAATTATCGTTTAACAGCAGCAACATTCTTTATTAAAATGAATCAAAAAACAGTTCCTGAATTTAAAAATAAGCATTTAAGATTGGCTATATCTCAAGCAATAAATAAAAAAGGGTATGTCAATTCTGTTTTAAATGATGGTTCGCTACCATCAAATAATTTTACTGGAGTAGGAACTGCCGATACACCGGATGGCAAAGATTTTGCAAGAACCATCAAATCACCATTAAAATTCAACCCTGATTTAGCGAAAAAGAATTGGAGAGAAGCACAAAAAGAATTAGGAAAAAATAAATTTACTTTTACGATGAACACACAGGATACACCTGCTTCAAAAATTGCTGCCGAATATATAAAATCTCAAATTGAAAGTCATTTGCCAGGTGTGACACTCAAAATTAAACAAATGCCATTTAAACAAAAAACTACTTTAGAATTAGCAAATAACTATGAAGCAAGTTATTCAGGGTGGAGTCCTGATTATCCTGACCCAACAGCATTTCTTCAAACAATGACAAAAAATAATGCACAGAATAATACAGATTGGAGTAATAAAGAATACGATCAATTACTCAAAGATGCTAACAGCAAGCTTTTACGAAAGCTAGGTGAACGTAATACCTCATTACAAAAAGCGGAATATATCTTATTACATGAAGCGCCAGTCGCTCCTGTTTATCAAAAAGGAGAAGCACACTTAACGAATCCGCAAGTAAAAGGATTACAATATCACAAAGTAGGGCCTGAAACGACGCTTAAACATGTCTATATTGATAAATCAATCAATAGGGAGACAGGTAAATAGAAGTATAAAAATGCCTCGAAAATTATTTTCGAGGCATTATTTGTATATTATATAGTATTATCTTTTTCGACCTAAGCCCATTGCTTTTTCCATTTTTTTCAATGTTTTAAATGAAGCTTTTTGAGCTTTTTCTTTACCTTTATCTAGAATATCATCTAGGTCATCAGAATTATAAAAGCTTGCATATTTTTCTTGGAAATTAATAAGAAAATCTTTAACGATTTCCGATAAATCACCTTTAAATTTACCGTAACCTTCACCTTCATATTTAGATTCAATATTCTTAATAGATTCATTAGTTAGACCAGAATATATTGAAAGTAAATTTGAAATGCCTGGTTTATTCTCACGATCAAATTTTATTATACCGTCAGAGTCTGTTACAGCGCTTTTAATTTTTTTGGCAGCTACATGAGGTTCATCCAATAAAGAAATGAAATTCTTCTGATTATCATCACTTTTACTCATTTTTTTAGTAGGATCTTGTAAACTCATCACACGCCCACCAACTTTAGGCATTCGTACCTCTGGTTTTACTAATACATCGTTATATCTACTATTGAAACGATCTACTAAATTACGTGTCAGTTCCATATGCTGTTTTTGATCATCACCAACAGGGACAATGTTAGTGTTGTAAATCACGATATCAGCCGCCATCAATGGTGGATAAGTGAGTAGACCAGCAGGCACTCCATCTGCGCGTTTCTGAGCTTTGTCTTTAAACTGAGTCATACGTTCCAATTCACCAATAGAAGCTATTGTTGTAAGCATCCAACCAGCTTGCACGTGTGCAGGGACTTCAGATTGAATAAATAAAGTCGATTTATCTGGATCAATACCTGTTGCCAAATAAATTGCTGCGAGTTGACGTATTTGTTTGCGTAATTTTAAGCGGTCTTGTGGTACCGTTATTGCATGTTGGTCTACGATACAGAAAAAACATTCATAGTCATCTTGAACATCTACAAATTGTTTTAATGCACCAATGTAGTTACCAATTGTTGGAATACCACTTGGCTGAATTCCTGAGAATAAAGTTTCCATATTAGATGCCTACTTTCTAATTAATATTGTTTATGTAACATTATAACAGTATTTCGTTAATTTGTAAGTTGTGTTAAAATATCAATATCTGGGTATATCATTAAAGAGAGATATACATTTTTATTTATTTTTAAGATTTCTCAGAAAAATTAGGTTTTTCTCATTTAATTTTAATCTTAGCCATTTATAATAATAAGTGTAAGATTAAGAAAGCTAAAAACTTAATTTCTTTAATTAACAAATAATTTTAAAATAATGAATTAAATTCATTCTATAGGAGAGTGAGATGTATGGTAACATTATTTACTTCACCAAGTTGCACATCTTGCCGTAAAGCGAAAGCATGGTTACAAGAACATGATATTCCGTATACGGAGCGTAACATTTTTTCTGAACATTTAACAATTGATGAAATTAAACAAATTTTAAAAATGACTGAAGATGGAACTGACGAAATTATTTCAACACGTTCTAAGACATATCAAAAATTGAATGTAGATATAGATTCATTACCATTACAAGATTTATACTCAATCATTCAAGATAATCCTGGCTTGTTACGTCGTCCAATTATTTTAGATGATAAACGTTTACAAGTTGGATACAACGAAGATGAAATTCGTCGTTTCCTACCACGAAAAGTACGTACGTTCCAATTACAAGAAGCGCAACGTTTAGTTGATTAATAATAATATTAACAACTTCCTTGAAAGATATTTGAGAGTGGAATAGAATTCTTGCTGATTTCGTTCTTCCACTTTGGTAACGAAGAATCGTGTTGAACAACGCTTAACATATGCGTATTAACAATTTAGTCATCGATTGCCATTCGTTAAAGTATGCCTAGGACATTTTTCGTCCTAGGCTCTTTCCTACGATTAGTCAAGTACTTATAATTAAAATAAGCATTACTTAACTAAACCGTTCATTTTAATTTTT
>NZ_JBXAHW010000028.1:0-9142 GCF_058795495.1 Staphylococcus sp. GW823-FHT05F06
AATGGTTCAATCAGAGTTTCAGAAATGAACTACGGTCACGGTGCAGGTGTTGTCACTTCACGTACAATCTCTGCGAGCCAAGCTGCTTCATATAACTATATTCACTAATCATATGTGATTAATAATATACTGATATTTAAAGCATTAAACTAACATTGTATGATGTTGTTTAATGCTTTTTTTATTTCTAATAAGTTTAGTATCAATAAGTTTTGTAATTGCTGTGTATCAAATGTTAGAATTTCTAAAAAATGGAACGCAATATTATGCTGTTTGGACGACCGATACATTTTTTGATATGGTTCACTAGTGCTTTTTCAGGCTGCTTCAATAGTTTATGAGATATAATGCTGTTTTCTTATTTCAGAAAATTCTAACTATTGTTATAATATAAAGTACTTACTAATTAAATTATTTTAATGAGGAGGCATAGCATGGAAATGTCAGAAAGGCTAGCTTCAATTCCTGATAGCTACTTTGGCAAAACAATGGGCCGTATAGTTGAACATGGTCCTTTACCACTTATAAATATGGCAGTTGGAATTCCAGATGGAGAAACGCCAAAGGGTATTATCAATCATTTTTCAGAGGCGCTATGTATTCCAGAAAATCAAAAGTATGGTCCATTTCACGGCAAAGATGCCTTTAAACACGCTATTGTTAACTTCTACCAAAGACATTACGATGTTGAATTAGACAAAGAAGATGAAGTTTGTATTTTATATGGGACTAAAAATGGTCTTGTTGCATTACCTACTTGTGTTGTTAATCCTGGTGAAATTGTACTTTTACCTGATCCGGGATATACAGATTATTTAGCGGGGGTCATGTTAGCTGATGCTAAACCACTCCCTTTAAAATTGTCGCCACCAAATTATTTGCCGAATTGGAATACTATAAGTGCTAAAGTTCTTGAGAAGACTAAGCTAATTTATTTAACATATCCCAATAATCCTACCGGTTCGACAGCGACACAAGATGATTTTGATGAAGCGATTCATCGTTTTAAAGGTACTCAAACAAAGATAGTTCATGACTTTGCATATAGTGCTTTTGGATTTGACGCCAAAAATCCAAGCATATTAGCTTCTAAAAATGCAAAAGATGTTGCTATCGAGATATTCTCTTTATCTAAAGGTTATAATATGTCAGGCTTTCGTGTTGGGTTTGCTGTTGGTAATAAAAAAATGATTCAAGCGTTAAAGAAGTATCAAACTCATACAAATGCAGGTATGTTTGGAGCACTTCAAGATGCTGCTACGTATGCACTCAATCATTATGATGAGTTTTTAGAAAAGCAAAATGAAATATTTAGACGTAGACGTGATAATTTTGAATCACAACTAAAACATGCACATTTACCGTTTGTTCACTCTAAGGGAGGTATTTACATTTGGTTACATACACCCCCGGGTTATGATAGTGAAGCATTCGAACAGTTGTTATTAAAAGAAAAGTCAATTTTAGTTGCACCTGGTAAACCATTTGGTGAAAATGGTAATCAATATGTGAGGGTTTCATTGGCGCTCGATGATAAACAATTAGAAGAAGCGGCGAATCGCTTAACACAATTACGGTATTTGTATGAAAGATAAAGGAGTTATAAAATGACTAAAATTAAATTAATGGGTGTCAGAGAAGAAGATGAACATTATATTGAAATGTGGTCACAACAACATGAAGTGGAAGTGGATATGTCGAAAGAACAGTTAACTGAAGACAATGTCCAATCTATTGAAGGATTTGATGGACTATCATTGTCTCAAACATTACCATTATCAGAAACAATTTATAATAAATTAAATCAACTTGGAATTCGGCAGATCGCTCAACGAAGTGCTGGATTTGATGGTTATAATTTAGAGTTAGCATCTAAATATGGTCTTATTATATCTAATGTGCCTTCCTATTCACCTCGAAGCATTGCTGAGTTTACCGTGACTCAAGCCATCAATATTGTACGTCACTTTAATCATATTCAAAGAAAAATGAGATTGCACGATTTTAGGTGGGAAGCATCAATTTTATCTCAATCAATCAAAGATTTAAAGGTAGCGGTTATTGGCACGGGACATATTGGTGGCATTGTTGCACAAATATTCTCAGAAGGATATCTATGTGACGTTGTAGCGTATGATCCTTTTCCAAGTGAACATGTGAAACCTTACGTTACCTATAAACAAAGTATAAATGAGGCAATTAAAGAGGCAGATATTGTCACAATACATATGCCGTCAACACAATATAACAATTACCTGTTTAATGAAAACATGTTTCAAATGTTTAAAAAGGGTGCTGTGTTTGTAAATTGTGCTAGAGGATCCTTAGTAGATACCAAGGCTTTGTTATCTGCAATAGAGCAAGGTCAAATTAAAGGTGCAGCACTTGATACTTATGAATATGAAATTGGAGTATATACGACAGATAGAAGTGAAGAAGGTTTGAATGACCCACTTTTAGAGGAATTAATTACTAGAGAAGATATTATTGTTACACCGCATATAGCATTTTATACTGAAGAGGCAATCAAACATCTTATTTTTGATGCTTTAGATGCAACAATGGAAGTATTAAATACTGGCACGACGGAGTTAAGAGTAAATTAAAAAGCATAAAGGGTAATGAGAAGCATTCCCTTTATGCTTTTTAACGTTAGCAATTATTTAACATCATAACCTTGTTCTTCAATTGCTTCTTTCATATTTTCAAATGTAACTTTTGAATCATTATACTCAACGCGTACATGATTTTCATCTAAATTTACTTCAGCACTTGATACGCCATTTAGTTTAGCTAGTGCCGATTCTACGGCGTTTCTACAATGTTCGCAACTCATTCCTTCAACTTTTATGATTTTTTGTGTCATAATTATCACTCCTTTTTACTCCGCATATTACATATTATCATAAAGCTTAAATGTAAATTTTTAAAGCTTTATGTATAGATTGTTTAGAAAGTAAATCATTTTGTAAGATATTTATCATCATCTTATATATGCTATAGTTTCATTTTTTTCAGTCTTAATGCATTCATAACTACGCTAACAGAACTTAATGCCATAGCAGCACCGGCAATCCAAGGTGCTAATAAACCACAAGCAGCTATTGGGATGCCAGCTACGTTATATCCAAATGCCCAAAATAAATTTTGTCGAATATTTTTAATCGTAGCTTTACTTGCTTTGATAGCTTTTGGAACTAATAGCAAGTCACCACCAAGAATCGTAATATCTGCAGCTTCAATCGCTACCTCAGCTCCAGTGCCTATAGCCATTCCAATATCGGCTTTTACAAGTGCAGGCGCATCATTAATTCCATCACCGACCATGGCAACCTGTTTACCTTTGTCTTGTAATAAAGAGATTTGATGTGCCTTTTCTTCGGGCAACACTTCTGCAATTACATGTTCAATGCCAACTTGTTTGGCGATGGTTTGAGCTGTTCGATTGTTATCACCAGTCAGCATAACCACGTCGATATTCATATTTCTTAGTTCTTTTATCGCTTGTTTAGCATCATTTTTTACTGTATCAGCAACAGCAATGATTCCATTAATTTGATTATCCACGGCAATCATCATTGCCGTTTGACCTAAATGTTCATAGTGATTTAATTGGTCATTTAATTTATTACTAATAGATATATTGTAATCGTTCATTAATTTTCGATTGCCCACAAGGATTTGTTGTTGATGAATCGTAGCTTTAATACCATGTCCCGGAATTGATTTAAAAGTGTCATTATCAAGTAAATTAAGACCTTTATCTTTAGCATAAGTAACAATAGCATCAGCAAGAGGATGTTCTGAAGCATTTTCAGCACTTGCTAAAAGTTGTAATGTATCATTGTCACCAACATAATCAGTTACTACAGGTTGACCATTAGTAATTGTGCCTGTTTTATCTAGCACGATTGTATCAACATAATGTGCACGTTCTACAAATTGGCCTCCTTTGAATAATATGCCATTTTCTGCAGCACGTCCTGTACCTACCATAATAGATGTAGGCGTTGCTAAACCAAGTGCACAGGGACAAGCAATAACTAAAACAGATATTGCTGAAACAAGTGCAGGTTCAAATTGCCCGGGGTGAACGAATATAATCCATATGATAAAAGTAATAACCGCAATGCTAACTACAATCGGAACAAAATATCCAGAAATAATATCAGCTAAGCGTTGAATCGGTGCTTTAGAACTTTGAGCATCCTCAACCACTTTAATTATATGTGATAATGCAGTATCACCACCTACTTGAGTTGCTTCAATCATGATTGAACCATTTTTATTCATGGTAGAACCAATCACTGAATCGCCACTACTTTTTTCAACAGGTATAGACTCACCAGTTAGCATGGATTCGTCAATAGAAGTATCACCTTTAGTGACTTTGCCATCTACAGGTATCTTTTCGCCGGGTTTTATTAGTAAAGTATCTCCGACTTTAACTTTATCAAGTGGAAGCATAATTTCTTTATTTTCTTTAATTACTCGTGCTTCTTTCGCTTGTAAATTTAACAATTCGCTTAATGCATTGGTAGTCTGTGATTTGGCACGTGCTTCTAAATATTTACCAAGAAGAATTAACGTAATTAAAATAGCACTTGTTTCAAAATATAAATGCGGGTGATGTGTTTGATGTGTGAGCCACATCATCATTTCATAAATGCTATAAAAATATGCGGCACTGGTACCAACAGCAACCAATACATCCATGTTAGCTGAACCATTTCGCAAATTTTTATACGCGCCAACGTAAAATTGCCACCCAATAATAAATTGGACAGGTGTTGAAAGAATTAATTGTACCCAAGGATTGACCAAAATGGATGGAATGGAAATTGGTGAGATATGCACCACCATTACTAATAATAGTGGCAACGATAAAATAGCTGAAATGATTAATTTATTGCGTTTATGTTTTAACTCTTGTTTTTTACGATTTGATTGCGCTTTTGATGAAGTTTTAGTTTCAGCATCGTATCCAATATTTTGAATACGTTTAATTAATGCTTCCGTGTTCGTAGCACTAGGGTAATATTTGATGAGTGCTTGTTCGGTAGTTAAGTTTACTGTTGCCTGTTGTACACCTTGCGTTTGATTTAGAACCTTTTCTATACGATTAGAACATGCTGCACATGTCATACCATTTATATTTAATTCTACTTGCTCAACTGCAACATCATAGCCGAGACTTTGAATTTGCTCTACAAAATCTTCGAGATGATAATCGTCAGACTCATAGTCGATAGTTGCTTTTTCAGTAGTCAGATTCACTTTAGCTTGAACATGATTCATACGATTCAATTTCTTTTCAATACGATTTGAGCACGCAGCACATGTCATACCAATAATATCCAAAGTCAACGTTGTATTAGCCATCTAAATGCCTCCATTTCACATCTAATGTACCCCCTATAGGTATACAAGTCAACTACTTAGCTTATATATTATGGGATAGTATTATGTGTTACCTTTAAGAAAAATTAATCAATAAATCTATATAGGTATAAATATTTAATGGATAAAATAACAAAATACATCGTTTTAATTTATTAACAGGAAACATTTCATAACATCATGTTTTTATCTTTTTCTCAATTAGCATGACATAAATGTTAAAAAAAGTCAGAAGGATTTAGATCTTCAAAATTAATATTATGATAATTATTGAAATGATCGATTTTGATATCTTCAATTATTTTTCCACTTTTGATTTGTTCGAAATAATGATTTGCACAATGTATAACATCATATTCATTGAACGTTTTGATTAAGCCGATGATTATTAATGATAATATAATACCCTTAAGTATTTTTCTCATAGGATACAACTCCTTTATTGAATTATATATGAGTGTACATTTTTTTATGATGATAAACATGCGTCTATAGAATGGATATTGACTCATCCCTTAGTTTGATTAAACAATAGCATATTAGATTTTCTAATATAATTACTGTACGTGTTTGATGATAAAACTTTATGGGAATTTAAATGTAAAACATAAAGTGAGGTAATGAAAAGTGAATTTATTAAAATTTCACAACAAAATCAAAGGATATACTCAAAATAGACAACCAGGTATTGAAGCGGATATGGAACCTAAACCCATTGCAGAATTAGAAGAATATAAAGCAGCAGGAAAGTTAGAGAATAAAGTTGCTCTAATAACAGGAGGAGATTCAGGTATTGGACGTGCGATAGCAATACTATATGCTAAAGAAGGGGCAAATGTTGCTATTGGTTATTATGACGAACATCAAGATGCCGAAGACACAGTTAATCGACTTCAAGAAATGGGTGTAAAAGCTAAAGCTTATGCTCATGACTTAAAAGATGAAAAGCAATCTCAAAAGTTAATCAAAGATGTCATAAATGACTTCGGTAGTTTAAATATATTAGTAAATAATGGGGGCGTGCAATTTCCACGCGATCATTTTGAAGATATCACTCCACAACAAGTGAAAGAAACTTTTATGACGAATATTTTTGGTATGATGTTTTTATCCCAGGCAGCAGTACCTTACCTATCTGAAGGAGATACAATTATAAACACTACAAGTGTCACAGCATATAGAGGATCGGGGCATCTCATTGATTATTCAGCTACAAAAGGTGCCATAGTATCGTTTACCCGTTCTCTTGCTACTACTTTAATGGAAAAGGGAATTCGCGTTAACGCCGTTGCGCCCGGCCCAATCTATTCACCTTTAATTCCTGCGACATTTGATGAAGAAAAAGTAGAACATCAAGGTGACGAAACGCCGATGGGTCGTCGTGGACAACCAGCAGAACTTGCACCTTCTTATGTCTTCTTAGCAACACATGCAGATAGTTCCTATATTACTGCTCAAGTCATTCATGTCAATGGTGGCGATTTTATAACATCTTAATAAAATTAATAGCGCTACTTGGAGCTGATGTTTAGCATTCTAAGTAGTGCTAAATTTTTGAGAAAAGATTAGTTGAAATTAAACGACTTTATAGATGTAATATGACGAGAAGATGGGTGAAAAGAGTATCATTTTTAATAGATTTGATTCTATTAGACGTCTATACAATAATCGAATAAATGTTTACGTTCAATGATAGTAACGTAAGAATAAGGCCATGAAGCGATTAATTTTAAAAAATTCCCTTGATAAGCATAAGTTAAATGAGATATTTAAACATAGATAATGTTAAAACTGTAAATTTATTTATAGAAAGGGAGAGTTATACGGTTCTAAAAGTCACTTACTTTAAAATGAAAGCGTTTGCAAATATATAAGCTTACATAGTAAAATAAGACAAAGGTTATGGCGAAGAAAAATCTTTAAAATAAAAGAAGATGACAAGTCATACCTTTATGCATAAAGGATGGTAGAAATGATAAATTCATAGGGGGTAATTAGAATGGTAGTACCTTTCAAAAATGAACCTGGTATTGATTTTTCAGTACAGACAAATGTTGAGCGTTTTAATGAAGAATTAAGGAAAGTAAAAGCGCAACTAGGACAAGATATACCACTTGTGATTAACGGAGAAAAACTTACTAAAACTCATACTTTTAATTCAGTGAATCCTGCGAATACATCACAGCTCATTGCGAAAGTGTCTAAAGCAACGCAAGATGATATTGAAAAAGCTTTCGAATCAGCAAATCATGCGTATCAATCATGGAAGAAGTGGTCGCATAAGGACCGTGCAGAATTACTGTTACGTGTAGCCGCAATTATCCGTCGTCGAAAAGAGGAAATTTCCGCTATTATGGTTTATGAAGCCGGCAAGCCTTGGGATGAAGCAGTTGGAGATGCAGCTGAGGGTATTGATTTTATAGAATATTATGCAAGATCAATGATGGAACTTGCAGATGGTAAGCCAGTATTAGACAGAGAAGGTGAACATAATCGCTATTTTTATAAACCTATTGGTACAGGCGTGACAATTCCACCATGGAATTTTCCATTTGCAATTATGGCTGGTACAACCTTAGCCCCTGTTGTTGCAGGTAACACTGTATTATTAAAGCCTGCTGAGGATACAGTTTTGACTGCTTATAAATTAATGGAAATATTAGAAGAAGCAGGTTTACCACAAGGTGTTGTAAATTTTGTTCCTGGTGATCCAAAAGAAATTGGAGATTATTTAGTCGACCATAAAGATACACATTTTGTCACATTTACAGGATCCCGAGCTACAGGTACACGTATTTATGAACGTAGTGCTGTAGTGCAAGAAGGACAACAGTTTTTAAAACGTGTTATTGCAGAGATGGGTGGCAAAGATGCGATAGTTGTAGATAATAATGTAGATACAGATTTAGCGGCTGAAGCAATTGTTACATCTGCTTTTGGTTTCTCTGGTCAAAAATGCTCTGCGTGTTCTCGTGCCATAGTCCATCAAGACGTACATGATGAAATATTGGAAAAAGCAATTCAATTAACTCAAAAATTAACTTTAGGTAATACTGAAGAGAACACATTTATGGGGCCAGTAATTAATCAAAAACAATTTGATAAAATCAAAAATTATATTGAAATTGGTAAAAAAGAAGGCAAACTAGAGACTGGTGGTGGAACAGATGATTCTACCGGTTATTTCATTGAACCAACGATTTTCTCCGGACTACAATCTGCGGATCGTATCATGCAAGAAGAAATTTTTGGACCAGTCGTAGGCTTTATTAAGGTCAAGGATTTTGATGAGGCTATTGAAGTAGCTAATGATACTGACTATGGTTTGACAGGCGCTGTAATTACTAATCATCGTGAACATTGGATTAAGGCTGTGAATGAATTTGATGTAGGTAACCTTTACTTGAATAGAGGTTGTACAGCTGCAGTAGTGGGTTATCATCCATTTGGTGGATTCAAGATGTCTGGTACAGATGCTAAAACAGGAAGTCCAGATTACTTACTTAATTTCTTAGAACAAAAAGTTGTTTCTGAAATGTTTTAATTTATATATAACATGTCGTTGTAATGTGCGTGAATGAGGGAGATGACTTATAGCCACTTTACAACGACTTTTTAGTTTGGAAAGGAAATAATTATTGCAATTGATAGAAGAACGTTTATTCATGAGTGTGGGACATAAAGTCCCAGGATAAGTAAAAAAAGACAATTTCTATTGAAATAATATAGAAATTGTCTTTTT
>NZ_JBXAHW010000029.1:0-8079 GCF_058795495.1 Staphylococcus sp. GW823-FHT05F06
CTATAACTATAAAAAATAGCTATGAAAAAATCTATCGTCATAGATTTCTTCATAGCTAATCTTAGTATGTTTTATTTTACAAATTAATATTTTGCTAGATTAAGACGTAGGTTTAACAACCTTAAAATCAAGTTCTTTATTGTCATTTAAATCTACTTTAATTATTGTACCTTCAGGTAGACTTTCTTTAATCATCATACGTGCAATTGGAGTTTCTATTTGTCGTTGAACAAAGCGTTTTAATGGTCTTGCACCAAATTGTGGTTCATACGCTTCTTCACCTAGCCATTTTTTCGCTTCTTCTGTCACTTCAATTGAGATATGTTGATCTAATAATCTCATATTTAATTGTGTTAAAATTTTATCTACAATCATACTCATATCATCAACTGATAATGGTTTAAATAACACGATGTCATCCATACGATTTAATATTTCAGGTTTGAAGTATGCATGTAGACTGTCCATAACTGCTTTCTCTGTATCATCACTAATTTCACCAGCATCTTTTACATTTTCAAGTAATACTTGTGAACCAATATTACTAGTCATGATGATAATGGTATTTTTAAAGTCAACACTTCTACCTTTAGAATCCGTAAGACGACCTTCATCTAGTATTTGAAGTAATACATTAAAAACATCGCTATGTGCTTTTTCAACTTCGTCTAACAAAATAACTGAGTATGGATTACGTCTAACTGCTTCAGTTAATTGACCACCTTCATCGTGACCTACATAACCTGGAGGTGCACCAATTAAACGTGATACAGCATGTTTTTCCATATATTCGCTCATATCAATTCTAATCATATGTTTTTCAGAATCGAAAAGTGATGAAGCAAGCGATTTTGCTAATTCAGTTTTACCTACTCCAGTAGGTCCTAAGAATAAGAAACTTCCGATTGGTCTATTCGGATCTTTAATTCCAGCACGTGCTCTAACTACTGCGTCTGATACTAAATCAACTGCTTTATCTTGACCTACTACACGTTTGTGTAAGATGTCACTTAAACTTAATAGCTTTTCTCTTTCTGTTTCCACAAGTTTAGATACAGGTATACCTGTCCATTGACTAACTATGTCGCCTATTTCTTCATCTGAAACGACTTCACGAATCATTCTTTCACTATCTTCGCCAGTTTCATCTTGAAAGGCTTCCTCAAATTCTTGCAATTCTTTTTCTAATTGCGGAATTGTACCATATTGTAATTCTGCTGCTTTTTCAAGATTACCTTCTGTTTGTGCATCTTCAAGAGCTTGACGACTACTATCAAGTTCAGCACGTTTTTCTTGTACTTTAGCAATTTTTTCTTTTTCTTGTTCAACACGTGATTTTAAAGAGGATTGTTTTTCTTTTTCATTAGATAATTCCTCTTGAAGCTCTTCTAAACGATGTTTACTTGCGTTATCAGATTCATTTTTCAAGGCGCTTTCTTCAATTTCTAATTGCATTACTCGACGATTTACTTGGTCTAACTCTGTTGGATTTGATCCCATTTCTGTACGTATTGTCGCACAAGCTTGGTCGACTAAATCTATAGCTTTATCTGGCAAAAATCTATCGGTAATATATCTATCAGATAGCTCAGCCGCTGCAACAAGTGCACGGTCTTGTATACGTACACCATGGTAGACCTCATAACGTTCTTTTAGACCACGTAAAATTGATATTGTATTCTCAACATCAGGTTCACTGACCCCAACTTTTTGGAAACGACGTTCTAATGCTGAATCTTTTTCAATATATTCACGATATTCATTTAATGTCGTAGCACCTATACAATGCAATTCACCACGCGCAAGCATTGGTTTCAACATGTTTCCTGCGTCCATAGCACCATCAGTTTTACCAGCGCCTACTAACATATGAATTTCATCAATGAATAAGATGATTCGACCTTCAGATTCTTTTACTTCTTTCAATACTGCTTTTAAACGTTCTTCAAATTCACCTCTATATTTTGCACCTGCAACTAAGGCACTTAAATCAAGCTCGAAAATCGTTTTATCGAGTAATGATTCTGGAACGTCTTTACGTACAATTCGTTGTGCTAAACCTTCAACAATTGCAGTTTTACCTACACCTGGTTCACCGATTAAAACCGGATTATTTTTTGTTTTTCGACTTAATATACGAATTGTATTACGTATTTCTTCATCTCTACCGATGACAGGGTCCATTTTACCTTGACGTACTTCTTCTACAAGATCACGACCATATTTTTCTAAAGCTTCATAGTTTACTTCTGGATTTTGAGATGTCACATGATTTCCCCCTCTAACTTTAGTTATAATTTCTTTTATCACTTCTACTTTATTACCGACCCATTTTTGAGTAGTTTCATCAGTATCTATGGCTGCACGTAATATATGCTCCATAGAAATAAACTCATCTTCATAGGACTTCATATATTTCTCGGCTTTATCTAATAATTCATTTGTTTTAGCACTAATATACTGTCCATACTGAACATTGTCACCTTGTACAGTTGGATAATGACTTAATTGATTATCGTATGCTTTTATTAATTGATCAACATCAATATTTGCTCGTTCTAATATACTTTTAAATAAACTATCATTTTCATTCATTGCAGCTTTTAACAATGCTTCAACTTCAATGTTTTGTAATTCATATTCTTTACTGTACGCGACTGCTTTTTGTAAGGCACCTTGTACAGCATATGTCATTTGATTAATATCCAAATTATTTCACCTCTATCATTAAGAGTAGATCAATATAGAGAAATCAAATTTGACTTTGACTTTCTTTGACCTTAACTATATTATAGACCTTCCTATCTATTTAATCAACAATAAAAGCTTATTTTTTCATTTTATTACGACATAGAAATGAAAAAAGAGAAAGAACTTAATTCCAAATGAATAGAGTTCTTCCTCAATGATTAATTTATTATTTCTTCTTTATATTTTTTAATATCTCATCTGTCAATGCCTCTACGCCATCATTTTCAAGATGGATTCCGTCTGGAGCAAAATACTCTGTATGCCCTTTTGAGCGACTATACCAATCAATTAGGGTTACATTCTTTTTATTTTTAGCTGCTTTTGCCATCAACTCATTAACATGACTTTCATATGATCTTGGCACTCTTGTATTCACAAGATACACTTGTGCTTTGCCAAATTTATCAATTAAATTATCTAATTGTTCTTTTGTAAAATCACCATTTGTACCTAACTCAAGTATGATTTGGTCTGATGGTTTATTATAATGTCTATATTGATTTTTAACGAGGCTCTCGGCCTGATAGAGTTGACGACCGACTTTGCCATCGATTTTAGCTTTGGGTACTTTCGTTTTAAATTGTTCCCCTATATCTACCATAACTGAATCACCAATTAATAATGGCTTAATTTGTGTATATACATCATTGTCTTTCTTATTCTCTTTGGTTTTACCATCGCTAGTTAACGAAATATTATCAATCGGTATCATATGAATAAGATATTGATCAGCCTCGTTTGTATTAAATGTTTGTGCTTTATTTGAAATTGTATCTTTTCCGAATTTATCGAAAGCTCCAACTAATATAAAAATAAAAGGTAACAACATAATTAACGTTACAATTGTTCTAATAAACTGAGGTTTGTAAGTTTTTTTATATGTAAAAGCCTTTAGACCTTCCTTCCTTAATGGCGTTTCAACATATCTAAATGATAATTCGGCTAATAATACAGTAATTACGATATCCATAATATAAACATAAGTTGGTAATTGACCATCAATAAAATAACTATGAATAAAGCTAATTACAGGAAAATGCCATAAGTATAAACTGTATGAACGCTTTCCAATGTATACAAATAAAGGATTTCCTAATAACTTAGCTAAAATTGTCGTTGGATGAACAACACTTGCAATAATTAGCAAAGTCATTGTTGAAATAAGATAAAATCCACCGTTATAAATCCAATCACTTTCATCACTAACAGTAAAGGATAATAGAATTAAAAATGTAAGTCCTATGATACCCGCACTATTAATCACAGTTTTTAATCCTTTAGGTGGATTGGGATTTAATTTAAAAGGTGGCCAGATAAATGCTAGAAGTACACCTAAAAGCAGTGTCTGCAATCTTGTATCAGTTCCAAAATATACTCTAGAATGGTTCAAGTGAGGTTGAGAAATAACAACCATCATTAATAATGAAACCAGGGATATGATCCAAAATATCAGTATGACATTTTTCTTTTTCTTAACTATTGCCATAAATAATAAGAGTACTGCTGGGAAAAAGAGGTAAAACTGCTCTTCAATGGCTAGTGACCATAGGTGCTTTAAAGGCATAAAAGAAAATTGCTCGAAATAATTGACATCTTTAGCAATATACCACCAATTAGATACGTAAAATATTGCTGCTATCATATCATGTTTAACTCTTACAATATGTTCGGGGTGCAATAATAAAGTTGCAATTCCAACTACTACTATTAATGCAAATACCGCTGGTAATAACCTTTTAATACGACGAATCCAAAAATTTTTAAGATTTATTGTTCCAGTATCTTCATACTCTTTAAGTAATAAGCTCGTAATCAAATAACCTGAAATAACAAAAAAAGTATCTACGCCTAAAAAACCACCTGTTAACCATTGTTTATTCAAGTGATAAATAATAATACCAATGACTGCAATTGCTCGCAAACCATCTAATCCAGGCATATATCGTATTTTTTTAGCAGAGCGATATTCATTATTTAATTTTTTTCTCATTGTTACATTCTTCCCTATTAATAATAAATTTCGTTAGACAAGTAACTTTTTTACTAATCAATTTCATAAGACGAACGCTATTGCTTCTAATCAACTTATTCAAACAAATTTTATCTCATTCAAATTAACAAGGTCATTCTCTTATGTTATAGCTATCCCTATCATATAGCGCACGTTTCCATTGAGTTAATTATCATACTTCGTAAGATATACCTCATTAAAAGGTTATAAGTCTTAAGTATTGTAATACATTTGTAATATTAATTCAATTTTATTATAGGCCTAATTTATAAAGATATTAAATGAACATACGATAATTCTTATTGAATTTTCTTTAATAATTAAAAAGGATAGCTACATCATTATTCCAAACAATGAGTAGCTATCCTTTATATTATCCGATGCCTAAAGCTATTTTGGCATATCGTGACATCATATCTTTATTCCAAGGTGGACTCCATACAATCATCACTTCTGTATCAGAAATTTCAGGAATCTCAGCCAAAACACTCTTAACTTGTTCAATAATTTGTGGTCCTAATGGACATCCCATCGAAGTCAATGTCATTTCAACTGTACATAAACCTTCATCATCAACATCAACTTTATATACTAAACCTAAATTAACGATATCTATCCCTAACTCAGGATCTATTACCATTTCAAGAGCGCCTAAGATACTATCTTTTAGTGCTTCTTCCATCAGTATCACCTCTTTAAAATTTTCTTTACACCAATATATCAAATATCCGACAAAACGCCAATAAAATGCTATGATACTGTTACATAATAATTAACAACACAAGGAGTAATATATGCAACCTTATTTAATTTGTCTAGATCTAGATGGTACATTATTAAATGACAATAAAGAAATCTCACCTTACACTAAACAAGTATTAACCGAATTACAACAATGTGGACACTACGTTATGATTGCTACTGGAAGACCCTATCGCGCAAGTCAGATGTATTATCATGAACTAAATATGAGCACACCTGTTGTTAACTTTAATGGAGCATTTGTACATCATCCAAAAGCAAACGATTTTAAAGTGATACATGAAGTACTTGATGTAGAAATTTCTAAAAATATTATTACAGCACTTCAACAATCTCATATTACAAATATCATTGCTGAAGTAAAAGACTATGTCTTTATAAATAGTTATGATTCAAGACTTTACGAAGGTTTTTCAATGGGAAATCCTAAAATTCAAACAGGTAATTTACTTGAAAATCTTAATGAAGCACCTACGTCATTACTTGTTGAAGCAGAAGAAGAAAATATTCCTGAAATTAAAGATATGTTAACACATTTTTATGCAGAAAATATTGAACATCGTCGTTGGGGCGCACCGTTTCCAGTAATAGAAATTGTGAAGCGTGGGATTAACAAAGCACGTGGAATCAAGCATGTTCAAAACTATTTAAACATCGCCGACGATCATATCATTGCGTTTGGTGATGAGGACAATGATATAGAAATGATAAAGTTTGCGACCCATGGCATTGCAATGGCCAATGGCTTGAAAGATTTAAAGGAAATAGCAAATGAGACTACGTATAGTAATAATGAAGACGGAATAGGTCGTTATTTAAATGACTTTTTTAATTTGAAAATACGTTATTATTAAGTTGAATAAACAATCCAAGTGATGATTAAAAAGGCATACGTGTTTTAATATCATACATATATATAAAGGAGAGACAACTATGAATAAAATTATAATAGTCGGTGCAGTTGCTGGTGGTGCGACTTGTGCAAGTCAAATTCGAAGATTAGATAAAGAGAGTGAAATCATTGTTTTTGAAAAAGATAGAGACATGAGCTTTGCTAATTGTGCATTACCTTATTATATTGGCAACGTTATCGAGGACCGTCGTAAAGTTTTAGCATACACGCCCAATCAATTTTATGACAAAAAGCAAATCACTGTAAAAACATACCATGAAGTTATACAAATCAATGATGAGAGACAAACAGTTACTGTCTTAAATCATCAAACTAATCAAACTTTTGAAGAAAGTTACGATACATTGATTTTAAGTCCTGGCGCATCTGCAAATCGATTAAACACTCATAGTGATATCTCATTTACTGTGCGAAATCTCGAAGATACTGAAACAATTGATACCTTTATTACGAATACCAAAGCACAACGTGCACTTGTTGTTGGCGCGGGTTACATCTCTTTAGAAGTCCTTGAAAATTTACATCATAGAGATTTGGATGTCACATGGATTCATCGCTCTACAAATATTAATAAACTAATGGATCAAGATATGAATCAACCCATCATCGACGAAATAGAAAAAAGAAATATCACTTATAGATTTAACGAAGAAATTAGTCACGTCAATGGACATGAAGTTACATTCACATCTGGTAAAGTTGAAAACTTTGATCTTATTATCGAAGGTGTAGGTACTCATCCAAATTCACAATTTATTAAATCATCTAACGTCATACTGAATGATAAAGGTTATATCCCAGTAAATCATAATTTCCAAACAAATATACCAAATATTTATGCATTAGGTGATGTTATTACTTCACATTATCGTCATGTGAATTTACCGGCACAGGTTCCACTTGCTTGGGGAGCACACCGTGGTGCAAGTATTATAGCTGAACAACTTTCTGGAAATTCGTCTATTCACTTTAAAGGTTATCTAGGAAATAATATAGTGAAATTTTTTGACTATACATTAGCAAGTGTTGGCATCAAACCAAATGAACTTAAAAATTTCGATTATGATATGGTTGAAGTTAAGCAAGGAGCTCATGCAGGATATTACCCAGGAAATTCACCACTACATTTACGTGTTTATTTTGAAAAAGACTCTAGAAAACTTATACGCGCAGCAGCAGTTGGTAAACAAGGTGCCGATAAAAGAATAGACGTATTATCAATGGCAATGATGAATAATGCTACTGTGGATGATTTAACAGAATTTGAAGTAGCATATGCACCTCCTTATAGTCATCCAAAAGATTTAATTAATTTAATTGGGTATAAAGCGCAATAACATTCCACACAAATCATAATTTATGAATAGTATGGGAAAAATAGTAAGAGTGACTATTTAGGAAAATGAACTTATAATTTTCATATAAAAAGAGGCTGGACAAAAAGGTTCAAGATAAGTAAAAAAAGACAATTTCTATTGAAATAATATAGAAATTGTCTTTTTCATAATTTTTTTGATTATTTTCAGCTCGTTGAGCTTTTACTTTTCTTATATTAAGCAACGATAATGTCTGAATTCATCGAATTCAGTCTCGGGAATTGTTTCTACAATATCATTTACATGTCGTGAAATATCATTTGTGG
>NZ_JBXAHW010000030.1:0-5527 GCF_058795495.1 Staphylococcus sp. GW823-FHT05F06
AGCTCAACGAGCTGAAAATCATCAAAAAAATTATAAAAAAGACAATTCCTATATTATTTCAATAGAAATTGTCTTTATTTACTTATTTTGGAACTTTTTGTTCCAGGCTTTCCACATCTATATAGATATTGATTTAATTATAATTACAATGTTTGTAGGAATTAAATGAGACTATAGATGAGGGGTAAAATGTACTAGTATTTATATATATCGTATTTTAAACCTCAGTGACTTCAACGTTAATCTGTTCAATACGGTTATATGCACCATGATCAACAGGTCCTACAAAGTCATTCATTTTCCAACCATTTTTGATTGCTGAAGCTACAAATGCTTTAGCAGCAATGATTGCTTCTTTTGGAGATTTACCGTTCGCAAGATAAGCTGTTGTGGCAGCAGCAAATGTGCATCCTGCACCATGATTATAACTTTGTTGGAACATGTCAGTAGTTAATTGATAAAATTGTTGGCCATCATAGTACAAGTCATAAGATTTATCTTGATCGAGTGCTTTACCACCTTTAATAATGACATGAGGTGTGCCTTTGTCATAAATCACTTGAGCAGCTTTTTTCATATCCTCAATTGATGTTAATTTTCCTAAACCAGAGAGTTGACCTGCTTCGAATAAATTCGGGGTAACAACTGTAGCTTTAGGTAGTAAATATTGAATCATTGCTTCTGTGTTTCCTGGGTTAAGTACTTCGTCTTCTCCTTTACAAACCATTACTGGATCAACTACAAAATAGTCTGCACCAGATTCAACAAAAACATCTCCGGCACGTTTAATAATGTCTTGTGTCCCTAACATTCCTGTTTTAATAGCATCAGGTCCAATTGATATTGCAGTTTCAAGTTGTTTTTCGAAAACATTCATATCAATAGGTGTTACATCATGGGACCATGTTTCTTTATCCATTGTTACAATAGATGTTAAAGCGACCATTCCATATACATCAAGTTCTTGGAACGTTTTAAGATCTGCTTGCATACCGGCACCAGCACTTGTATCTGAACCAGCTATCGTTAATACTTTTTTTAAAGCCATCATTCATTCACTCCCATTAATTTCTAGTGTCTTTATCATATCATGTTTATCGCGTACGCTAAATTATTATAATTTTAAAATGCAAATCAATCATCATACTTAGCTATTGTATTGATGTTATCTTTAATTCGTGATTAATAGGTAAGAATGTCATCTCATTCTTACTTAAAAGGTCTTCAGTTAATTTTATTTTGAAAATTTGATTGCTAAAGTAAGGCTTAATATAATAACTTCTTTCTTTACTTTCCATCACTAATTGATATTGTGTGTAATGTATTTTATTGGCATCGATAACTGCACCTTGAGGGATACTGACTGATTCTAGAACTTTAAAACAATTCATTAAATTTTTATCTTCATTATGGGAACAGCGTAGTTGGTGTCTTAAATATGTAGCGCGTATAAAACGATCTGTTGACGTATAACCACCCGGTAAGCCATTTGTTCCTGCTTCACAGCCCATTGATCTTACTAGCACTTTACCTATTAATTGATTGGTTGATTTCTGTGGCGTTAAAAAAGCGTAATTTCTTAAGTTAGATAGATGCCAATCTAATTTAGGTTCATTTGTTAAGGTATGAACATAATTATCTTTAACTATTAATAAGCCATTGTGAGGTTCTATGGCTACGGTATGTCCTGTTTCATCAGTGACCATGAAATGTAAAGGAGGAACGATATTCAAAGTCGTATTTTTTTCATTCATAATATTGATTTTCTTAACCTTTTGTTTTAATTCGCTAATACTTTTATTAAAACCTAAAACCCAAACAATAAACTCCTCAGGTGCTAAGTTAAAATAACCATAACGTTTATGGGTACTGTATGAGGCTTCACCAGTGAAGTAATGGTTCGAAATAGCTAAACCTTTTTCGTTTATACCATCACCAAATCTATAACGTCCTACTTTTAAATTTGTTCCAACAAAACCATATTCAAGACGCATGTCTGAATCTAGATCAAATTGGTAGTGATAATGGCGTGGAACAATGGTTGGGATACCATTAAATTCAAATGCAAAGTCCATTGTTCTAGCTAAATAATGGTAACGTTGTTTTGTATATAAAGAAATGGCAGTACACATATATAACACTCCAAACTACTGAAATTTATCTATATTAATTGTAATATAGATAAAAATGCGCTTATTGTAAACCTGAATCATATAAAAGTTTACAAAAATTAATGCTTATAAAATCAGTCATTTTTCTAATATGAATATGTTAAAATGTAGCTTGAGGTGAAAACGAATGAAATGGTCAGAGGTATTTCATGATATAACAACGCGCCATGATTTTCAGGCGATGCATGACTTTTTAGAAAAAGAATATACGACTCAAACCGTCTATCCAGATAAACAAAATATCTATCAAGCATTTGATTTAACGCCGTTTGAAGATATCAAGGTTGTTATTTTAGGGCAAGATCCTTATCACGGTCCTAATCAAGCACATGGTTTAGCATTTTCAGTGCAACCTCATGCTAAATTTCCACCATCTTTAAGAAATATGTATCAAGAACTAGAAAATGATATAGGGTGTCATAGAACTTCGCCTCATTTACAAGACTGGGCAAGAGAAGGTGTCTTGTTATTAAATACGGTATTGACTGTTCGACAAGGTGAAGCACATTCACATCGAAATATTGGATGGGAAACATTCACGGATGAAATCATACAAGCTGTTTCTAATTATCGTGAGCATGTTGTTTTTATTCTGTGGGGAAGACCGGCTCAACAAAAGGAACGATTCATTGATACATCTAAACACTTAATCATTAAATCGCCACATCCTAGTCCACTATCGGCTTTTAGAGGATTTTTTGGTTCTAAACCTTATTCAACTACAAATAACTATTTAAAATCTAAAGGGAAAACACCAGTTCAGTGGTGTGAAAGTTAGGTGAGAATAATGAACAAAGAACAGATTCTACAATTGATTGAGCAAGAATTGATACAAGCAGATGAAGCTCAGACAGATACGGAATTTGAAAAGCATATGTATGCTATACACATGCTCACATCTCTTGTTAGTTCTCATCAAAGTCGTTCTACAATAGAGAAATTAAATCATTCTAAACCAATGAATAGTAATATCAAAGATGATTATGAGATGAAACAACAGTCTTCACAAAAACATCATGTAACTGCAGCTGAAATAGAAGCAATGGGTGGTAAAGTACCACAATCAATGAAAAAGCATCATACTTCTAATAATATGATGATTACAGATGATCAAGTTGGTAATGGTGAATCTATTTTTGATTTTTAAATATAAAGGAGTACATTCAAAATGATGAAAGTTTTTATTATTTTAGGTGCATTAAATGCAATGATGGCTGTCGGTACTGGCGCATTTGGAGCACATGGGTTGGAAGATAAATTATCAGATAAATACATGTCAATATGGGAAAAAGCAACAACTTATCAAATGTATCATGGATTAGGTCTGTTAGTTATAGGTTTAATAAGTGGTACAACATCAATTAATGTAAATTGGGCTGGTTGGTTATTATTCTTTGGTATTGTCTTTTTCAGTGGTTCCTTGTATTTCTTAGCCTTAACACAAGTTCGTATTTTAGGTGCAATTACGCCAATAGGTGGTGTTCTATTTATAATTGGTTGGCTTGTTCTTGTGATTGCTACACTTAAATTCGCTGGGTAATCACTTCATATAATCATGTTACAATATGACAATCTTTACAATTTAATGGTAAAAGTTCATGAGTTAATTCACTCACCTTTTAGGGTATACTATACTCTCGAGGTGAGTTTTATTTATGGAAAATAAAAATAACAATGTAGATAGAGGTAACCTTAAGCAGAATCTTTCCGAGAAATTTGTATGGGCTATTGCATATGGTTCGTGTATCGGATGGGGCGCTTTTATATTACCAGGAGATTGGATTAAACAATCAGGGCCTATTGCTTCTTCAATAGGTATAGTAATCGGTGCGTTATTGATGATTCTTATTGCTGTAAGTTATGGCGCACTCGTTGAAAAATTTCCTGTTTCTGGTGGCGCATTTGCTTTTAGTTTTTTAAGTTTTGGAAGATATGTAAGCTTTTTCTCTTCATGGTTTTTAACATTTGGCTATGTTTGTGTTGTTGCGTTAAATGCGACAGCATTCAGTTTGTTGATTAAATTTTTATTACCAAATGTTTTGAACAACGGTAAGTTATATACAGTAGCTGGTTGGGATGTTTACATAACTGAAATTGTTATCGCAACTGTGCTACTTATAGTGTTTATGTTGATTACTATTAGAGGTGCCAGTGTGTCTGGTTCGTTACAATATTACTTCTGTGTTGCAATGGTCCTTGTAGTTGCACTTATGTTTATAGGTTCTTTCTTTAGCAGTCACTTTAGTTTGAGTCATTTAGAGCCATTAGCAAGTGTAGATAAAGGATGGTTTCAATCAATCATTATGATTGTCTCTATTGCACCATGGGCGTACGTAGGGTTTGATAATATACCGCAAACTGCTGAAGAATTTAACTTTTCTCCTAACAAGACGTTTAAACTTATTGTTTATAGTTTACTAGCTGCGTCACTCACTTATGTAGTGATGTTACTTTACACAGGCTGGCTAAGTACACAAGCAACAAGTTTAAATGGTAACTTATGGCTTACAGGTGCAGTGACTCAAGATGCATTCGGTTTTATTGGCCTTGCAGTATTAGCAGTGGCAATTATTATGGGGATTTTTACTGGATTAAATGGATTTTTAATGAGTTCGAGTCGCTTATTATTTTCAATGGGGCGCTCTGGCATTATGCCAACAGTATTTAGTAAATTACACAGTAAACATAAAACACCATATGTCGCTATTATCTTCCTAGTAGCTGTATCTTTAATTGCTCCTTGGTTAGGTAGAACGGCATTAACATGGATTGTAGATATGTCATCTACAGGTGTTTCAATTGCATATTTTATTACTTGTTTATCTGCTACGAAATTATTTAGTTTTAATAAACAGAGTAATACGTATGCACCAGTTTATAAAATTTTTGGTATTATAGGATCGATTGTATCCTTTGTGTTCTTATGTTTATTGCTTATTCCAGGTTCTCCTGCAGCACTTTCGATACCATCATACATCGCTTTAGGAATTTGGTTGGTAATAGGATTAATCTTTTTTATCATTCGCTTGCCAAAACTTAAGAAAATGAATAATGATGAATTGAGTCGATTGATTTTAAATCATTCTGAAGACGAAGTTTTAGAGATGGTTCATGAACCTGGTCAATCTAATTCAACGAATAAATAGATTTAAAAGTTATTTCGTGACAATTTTATAAAGAGGCTGGAACAAAAAGGTCCAAGATAAGTAAAAAAAGACAATTTCTATTGAAATAATATAGAAATTGTCTTTTTTATAATTTTTTTTGATTATTTTCAGTTCGTTGAGCTGTTACTTTTCTTATATTAAGCCACGATGATGTCTGAATTCATCGAATTCAGTATCGGGAATTGTTTC
>NZ_JBXAHW010000031.1:0-4374 GCF_058795495.1 Staphylococcus sp. GW823-FHT05F06
TGGGGGCTTAGCTCAGCTGGGAGAGCGCCTGCTTTGCACGCAGGAGGTCAGCGGTTCGATCCCGCTAGTCTCCACCAATATTAATTTACAAACTACATAACGGCGGTGTAGCTCAGCTGGCTAGAGCGTACGGTTCATACCCGTGAGGTCGGGGGTTCGATCCCCTCCACCGCCACTACTATTAGTTGTATAATTATATTCAGGACCTTTAGCTCAGTTGGTTAGAGCTAACGGCTCATAACCGTTCGGTCGCAGGTTCGAGTCCTGCAAGGTCCATATAATTTTGGAGGAATACCCAAGTCCGGCTGAAGGGATCGGTCTTGAAAACCGACAGGAGCTTAACGGCTCGCGGGGGTTCGAATCCCTCTTCCTCCGTTTTAATGGTCCCGTAGTGTAGCGGTTAACACGCCTGCCTGTCACGCAGGAGATCGCGGGTTCGATTCCCGTCGGGACCGCCATTTATTAAATTTTAATAGTTATTTACCTATAATTTGTGGAGGAATACCCAAGTCCGGCTGAAGGGATCGGTCTTGAAAACCGACAGGGCCTTAACGGGCCGCGGGGGTTCGAATCCCTCTTCCTCCGCCATTAATTATTAGCGCGGGATGGAGCAGTTCGGTAGCTCGTCGGGCTCATAACCCGAAGGTCGGTGGTTCAAATCCGCCTCCCGCAATATTATTGATATGGGTTTCGTGATGAAACAGTTGATATGCATATTGTTTTTTAGAACATACATGACTCAGTTTTCAAAGAGGTGTCATTACGATTTCTTATTTTGGTTCAGTAGCTCAGTTGGTAGAGCAATGGATTGAAGCTCCATGTGTCGGCAGTTCGATTCTGTCCTGAACCATACCTATAGCCGGCCTAGCTCAATTGGTAGAGCAACTGACTTGTAATCAGTAGGTTGGGGGTTCAAGTCCTCTGGCCGGCACCATTTTGGAGGGGTAGCGAAGTGGCTAAACGCGGCGGACTGTAAATCCGCTCCTTCGGGTTCGGCAGTTCGAATCTGCCCCCCTCCACCATCTTATATAGGGGCATAGTTCAACGGTAGAATAGAGGTCTCCAAAACCTTTGATGTGGGTTCGATTCCTACTGCCCCTGCCATGGCGGTTGTGGCGAAGTGGTTAACGCATCGGATTGTGGTTCCGACACTCGAGGGTTCGATTCCCTTCAACCGCCCTTTATATTAATGGGCTATAGCCAAGCGGTAAGGCAACGGACTTTGACTCCGTCATGCGCTGGTTCGAATCCAGCTAGCCCAGTTATTGGCGGCATAGCCAAGTGGTAAGGCAGAGGTCTGCAAAACCTTTATCACCGGTTCAAATCCGGTTGCCGCCTCCAGGTTATTATGCGGGAGTAGTTCAACTCTTAGAACACATTCCTTCCCGGAATGAGATATAGGTGTAAATCCTATCTTCCGCTCCAAATTTTAATATTATGCGGGAGTAGTTCAACTCTCAGAACACATTCCTTCCCGGAATGAGATATAGGTGCAAATCCTATCTTCCGCTCCAATTTTAAATATGCGGGAGTAGTTCAACTCTCAGAACACATTCCTTCCCGGAATGAGATATAGGTGTAAATCCTATCTTCCGCTCCATTATTCACTTCCATTGGGAAGTTTTTTGTTTATATATTGAGCCGGTGTGGCGGAATTGGCAGACGCGCGGGACTCAAAATCCCGTTCCTTTATTGGAGTGTCGGTTCGATCCCGACCACCGGTATACATTTATATTTTTAGAGTGAAACCATTGTAAATTTAATGTTTTCACTCTTTTTTTATTTATTTAAGCGCTAATTGTTATTTATCATTTGATAGTCTCAAAAATTTTATTAATGAGTAAGTTACTAATAATTGTGTCCAAATTCTTATAAAAAATATTTTAAAAAATAAATATAATATTTAATATAATGTAAACAGATGGGGTTTTTATTTTAACATTTAGGCATTTAATCACATATTTTATCAGTTTATATATATAATTTAATTGTAACAGCTGTTATTAAAAAAATAAATTTTATAATTTTTGGAGGTTATCATATGAAAAAGAGATTTTTATCTATATGTACAATGACAATTGCAGCGTTAGCAACTACTACAATGGTAAATACTTCTTATGCAAAAACCGATACAGAAAGCCATAATCATTCCTCACTTGGCACAGAAAACAAAAATGTTTTAGATATTAATAGTTCGAGTCATAATATCAAACCAAGTCAAAATAAAAGTTACCCAAGTGTAATATTACCTAATAATAATAGACATCAAATTTTTAATACTACACAAGGTCATTATGATGCTGTTAGTTTTATTTATATACCAATAGATGGTGGATATATGAGTGGTTCAGGTGTTGTTGTAGGTGAAAATGAAATATTAACTAATAAACACGTTGTTAATGGAGCTAAGGGTAATCCAAGAAATATTAGTGTCCATCCTTCAGCTAAAAATGAAAATGATTATCCTAATGGCAAATTTGTGGGTCAAGAAATCATACCGTATCCTGGTAATAGTGATTTAGCAATCTTAAGAGTGTCACCAAACGAACATAATCAACATATTGGTCAAGTAGTTAAACCTGCAACTATAAGTAGCAATACAGACACTAGAATTAATGAAAACATCACTGTTACTGGTTACCCTGGTGACAAACCATTAGCCACAATGTGGGAAAGTGTAGGTAAAGTTGTCTATATTGGTGGCGAGGAATTAAGATATGACCTAAGTACTGTAGGTGGAAACTCTGGATCTCCAGTATTTAATGGTAAAAATCAAGTTATTGGAATACATTATGGTGGCGTAGATAATAAATACAATAGCAGTGTTTATATTAATGATTTCGTTCAACAATTCCTAAGAAACAATATACCTGATATAAATATTCAGTAATTAAATTTAGTTTTTATAAAATATATATAACATATGCGTCCAAGGTTAAATATATAATTTAACCTTGGATGTTTTTTTATCAAATAAGTAAATGCTAAATATTATCCCTATTAAGTATAAATGCTCAAATTTCTTTAATTATTGACATGAAATTTGATATTAAATGATTGTTTATATTTCGTTTCTATAATACGATTAATTTAATGTTTTAAATGGAGGTTTAACATGAGTCATTCGCAAATAAATGGAAAGCGATTTTTTAACAACATTTTGAATGCAGTAGGAGCAGGGGTAGTTATTGCACTGTTACCTAATGCCTTATTAGGTGAATTATTAAAATTCTTCAAAGAAGGTAATCATGTACTAGAAACGATTTTTCAGCTAGTAACAATCATACAATCTTTTATGGCTTTTATTATAGGGGTTCTTGCTGCGCACCAATTTAAATTTAAAGGTACAGGTGCTGCAATTATTGGTATTTCAGCAATGCTAGGTTCTGGAGCTGTACACTATAATGGACAAACAATTGAATTAAAAGGAATTGGAGATATTATAAATGTAATTTTAGTAGTTATATTAGCGTGTTTCATTTATATGTTTTTAGAGGGGAAATTAGGTTCCTTAGAAATGATTATTTTACCCGTTTTAGTTCCTGTAATTAGTGGATTAATAGGGTTATTAACATTACCTTACGTTCAAGTTATTACGCAGTCACTAGGAAAATTAGTAAACAGGTTTACAGAATTAAATCCATTATTAATGTCTATATTAATTTGTGTAACATTTTCTTTATTAATGGTAACTCCAATCTCGTTAGTTGCTATAGCAACAGCAATTAACCTTACTGGTTTAGGAAGTGGTGCTGCAAATATGGGAATAGTTGCAGCTTGTGTAACCTTTTTATTTGGATCTTTAAGAGTTAATTCTCTTGGAGTTAACGTGGTATTACTCATAGGTGCTGCTAAAATGATGATTCCTGTGTACTTAAAGCATTTAATTATAGCCATACCATTGACAATTAATGGAGTCATATGTGGTATAATTGCTTATATTTTAAAAATTAAAGGGACTGCACTATCTGCTGGCTTTGGTTATACTGGATTGGTTGGTCCCATCAATGCATTAAACCGTATGTCGGGAAATCCATCTATGAATATTATTTTATTAATTATTGGATATTTCGTGATACCATTTGCAGGTGCCTTTATTGTACACAAAATTTGTAAAAAAGTATTAAGTACATACAGTGATGAAATATATAAATTTGAAATCTCAAAAGATTAATTTTAATTATTATATTAGGAATCAGTATATGATATGTAACAAACTCTTTACTTTTTTTAAGGTAAAAGTTGAAATTTGAATAACTTAATGAATATATTTATTAAGTTTAGATAGTATAAAAATGAGTTCGGGACATAAAGTATCTGGATAAGTGAAAAAAGACAATTTCTATTGAAATAATATAGAAATTGTCTTTTTTA
>NZ_JBXAHW010000032.1:0-3445 GCF_058795495.1 Staphylococcus sp. GW823-FHT05F06
TCTCTATAACTATAAAAAATAGCTATGAAAAAATCTATCGTCATAGATTTCTTCATAGCTAATCTTAGTATGTTTTAAATGATTTAAATATTAGAATTTTGACAAATAATTAGAACAATCAATCGTTATCTCACACATAGAGTAAAATAAACTACAATTTATTAAACTTCCTTCAAAATAAATTGTTAAAATTAATAGAAACTAATTTGTAAATCAAATATTACAAAATGATTAATGTTTAATCATGTGTTCAATAAAATACTTAGTGATACGATAATCATCAGTTAGTTCTGGATGGAAAGAAACACCGAGGTATTGTCCTTGTTTGACGGCTACTATTTTACCTCCAACTTTACTAAGTATTTCCACTCCGTTATCCACTTTAGCAATATGAGGTGCTCTAATAAATACTCCCTCAATATCATTTGCTATCCCTTTAATATCAAGTTCAGATTCAAAGCTATCGACTTGTCTACCGAATGAATTACGCTCAACAGTTATATCTAATTTATTTAAATAACCAGACTCATTTTCAACATTTTTTGCAAGAACAATTAATCCAGCACATGTTCCAAACATTGGCAAATCTAATTGTTGTAACTTTTCTTTAAATCCATATAAATCCATTAAACGACGTAATGTTGTAGACTCTCCACCAGGTAATATTAGACCATCAATTTCATCTAGTTGCTCTACTCTTTTTATAGCAATGCCTTCATAACCACTTAATTCAATATGACGTATATGTTCACGTACAGCACCTTGTAAGGCTAAAACACCAATTTTAATCATTACCAACCACGCTCTTGCATTCTTTCTTCTAGTGAAATTTGATTAATATCTAGACCTTTCATAGCCGTACCTAGCTCACTAGCCAATTTTCCGATTAACTCATAATCTTGATAATGTGTTGTAGCTTGAACGATAGCTTTAGCAAATTTTTCAGGATCTTCAGATTTAAATATACCTGAACCAACAAATACACCATCTGCACCTAATTCCATCATTAGTGCTGCATCCTGAGGCGTAGCAACACCACCAGCTGCAAAATTAACTACAGGAAGACGTCCATTATCTTTAATTTGTTTTAATACTTCATAAGGTGCACCCAAATCTTTTGCAAATGTCATAATTTCATCATCATTCATAACTGTTAAGCGGCTAACTTCAGAATTAACACGTCTCATATGACGGACAGCTTCAACAATATTACCAGTACCAGGTTCACCTTTCGTACGCAACATCGCCGCACCTTCACCAATGCGTCGTGCTGCTTCACCTAAGTTACGACAGCCACACACAAAAGGAACTGTAAATTGATCTTTTCTTAAATGATATTCTTCGTCTGCAGGCGTTAATACTTCAGACTCATCTATATAGTCAACACCCATCGATTCTAAAACTCTAGCTTCTGTAATATGACCAATTCTGGCTTTAGCCATAACCGGAATTGATACGGCATTCATAACTTCTTCAACTATTTTAGGATTCGCCATACGTGCAACACCGCCAGCAGCACGAATATCTGATGGTACACGCTCTAATGCCATTACGGCAACAGCTCCGGCTTCTTCAGCAATTTTAGCTTGTTCTGCATTAACGACGTCCATAATGACACCGCCTTTTTGCATTTCAGCCATTCCTCTTTTAACTCGATCTGATCCTACTATTTTAGACATACTACTTACCCCTTTTCTTATTGATTAAATATATTTTACGAGATAAACTGATATTTAAAAAGGTTCAATTTGTACATAAAGATAGGGGTCAGTTAATTGAAAGTAAATCAACCACTTTATTTATCGTTATATGAAAAGTTAAAAAATCAAATTATCGAAGGTCAATATCAATCAAATGATAGATTTCCATCTAAACGACAGTTAAGTAACTATTTATCTGTTAGCCACACTACAATAGAACATGCATATCAATTACTTGTAGATGAGGGTTTCATTTATTCGAAACCTAGATCTGGCTACTTCGTTTCCGATATAGAATCGTTGCCAGTGATACATCGACAAACAAATCAATTAAACACTGATAACTTAGAAAAGAAGCAACGACAATATAAATATGCTTTTAATTTAGCTGAAATTGATTCTGAAAGTTTTCCTATGCACATTTTTAGAAAATATGCGAAAGACGTTTTTGAAGACCATCAGCTATCACTATTACAACGAGGCGAGCGTCAAGGGGAATATATTTTAAGGCAACAAATTTCACATTACTTATTTAATAGTCGTGGCGTCACTTGTCACCCAAATCAAATTATTGTTGGATCATCAACAAGCCAGTTACTCGATATGATAACCAATTTACTAAAAAAAGAAGAATTTATTATTGAACAGCCAAGTTATCCACCTATTAAACATACGCTTGATAAAAAAGGTATAAGTTATATTCAAGTCCCAGTTGAACAAAATGGAATACAAATCGACCCTATTTTAAATACAAATAACAATATTTTGTATATAACACCATCTCATCAATTTCCAACTGGTTATGTCACCAATTTAAAAAAAAGAACACAATTAATCAATTGGTCCCATCAAGCTAAGCAAAGATATATTATCGAAGATGATTATGATTCAGAATTTAGATATTTTGGCAAACCCATACCTGCATTACAAAGTTTAGACACAAAAGGAAAAGTCATTTATATTAGTACTTTCTCAAAATCTTTATATCCAAGCTGTAGGATTGCATATATTGTTTTGCCACAAAATTTAATGCACAAATATAATAATCAAAAATATAAAGAGGGAAATACAGTGCCTGTGCATGTTCAACACATGGTTGCTCAATTCATGATAAGTGGGAAATTTGAAAGACATTTGAATAAAATGCGAAAGATATATAGAGATAAACTTGATTATATTTTAAAACGATTAAAGCCCTACAATACTCAAATAAAGATTGAAGGCGCACTAACTGGAATGCATTTTACAATAACTGTTAATAATGGATTGTCAATGAAACAATGTTTAAAAAATGCGAAAAAAAATAATTTAAAATTAAAACCTTATCATTACGAAAATTATTCTAAAGTTTATCCAAAATTTATTTTAGGATTTGGGGGGATAAAAAAAGAAGAATTAGAAGATCATGTTAATGCATTAATTCATTCACTCGTTATATAAATACTAGATTTTAAGAAACTTTAAAATGCTTTAATTATTGTTACGATACACAACAGTAATTAAAGCATTTAAGGTTGGATATGTTACTTAACCTTTATAAGCCACATATGAAATTACCTCTTATAAAAGTTGTTAAGTAGCGAATTTATTTATTAATACTTTCTTTTTTAGAACTATTTTTGCATAAAAAAAAGAGACCTTTCGGTCTCGATTAGGCTCATCGCATCCATACGATATTTGCCTGGCAACGTCCTACTCTAGCGGAACGTCAGTCCGACTACCATCGGCGCTAAGGAGCTTAACTT
>NZ_JBXAHW010000033.1:0-3226 GCF_058795495.1 Staphylococcus sp. GW823-FHT05F06
GATAAGTAAGTAAGATTTTACCAAGCAAAACCGAGTGAATAGAGTTTTAAATAAGCTTGAATTCATAAATAATCGCTAGTGTTCGAAAGAACACTCACAAGATTAATAACTAGTTTTAGCTATTTATTTTGAATAACAATTCAAAATATGGTGGAAACATAGATTAAGTTATTAAGGGCGCACGGTGGATGCCTTGGCACTAGAAGCCGATGAAGGACGTTACTAACGACGATATGCTTTGGGTAGCTGTAAGTAAGCGTTGATCCAGAGATTTCCGAATGGGGGAACCCAGCATGAGTTATGTCATGTTATCGACATGTGAATTCATAGCATGTCAGAAGGCAGACCCGGAGAACTGAAACATCTTAGTACCCGGAGGAAGAGAAAGAAAAATCGATTCCCTGAGTAGCGGCGAGCGAAACGGGAAGAGCCCAAACCAACAAGCTTGCTTGTTGGGGTTGTAGGACACTCTATACGGAGTTACAAAAGAACATGTTAGACGAATCATCTGGAAAGATGAATCAAAGAAGGTAATAATCCTGTAGTCGAAAACATATTCTCTCTTGAGTGGATCCTGAGTACGACGGAGCACGTGAAATTCCGTCGGAATCTGGGAGGACCATCTCCTAAGGCTAAATACTCTCTAGTGACCGATAGTGAACCAGTACCGTGAGGGAAAGGTGAAAAGTACCCCGGAAGGGGAGTGAAAGAGAACTTGAAACCGTGTGCTTACAAGTAGTCAGAGCCCGTTAATGGGTGATGGCGTGCCTTTTGTAGAATGAACCGGCGAGTTACGATCTGATGCAAGGTTAAGCAGCAAATGTGGAGCCGCAGCGAAAGCGAGTCTGAATAGGGCGTTGAGTATTTGGTCGTAGACCCGAAACCAGGTGATCTACCCTTGGTCAGGTTGAAGTTCAGGTAACACTGAATGGAGGACCGAACCGACTTACGTTGAAAAGTGAGCGGATGAACTGAGGGTAGCGGAGAAATTCCAATCGAACTTGGAGATAGCTGGTTCTCTCCGAAATAGCTTTAGGGCTAGCCTCAAGTGATGATTATTGGAGGTAGAGCACTGTTTGGACGAGGGGCCCCTCTCGGGTTACCGAATTCAGACAAACTCCGAATGCCAATTAATTTAACTTGGGAGTCAGAACATGGGTGATAAGGTCCGTGTTCGAAAGGGAAACAGCCCAGACCACCAGCTAAGGTCCCAAAATATATGTTAAGTGGAAAAGGATGTGGCGTTGCCCAGACAACTAGGATGTTGGCTTAGAAGCAGCCATCATTTAAAGAGTGCGTAATAGCTCACTAGTCGAGTGACACTGCGCCGAAAATGTACCGGGGCTAAACATATTACCGAAGCTGTGGATTGTCCTTTGGACAATGGTAGGAGAGCGTTCTAAGGGCGTCGAAGCATGATCGCAAGGACATGTGGAGCGCTTAGAAGTGAGAATGCCGGTGTGAGTAGCGAAAGACGGGTGAGAATCCCGTCCACCGATTGACTAAGGTTTCCAGAGGAAGGCTCGTCCGCTCTGGGTTAGTCGGGTCCTAAGCTGAGGCCGACAGGCGTAGGCGATGGATAACAGGTTGATATTCCTGTACCACCTAGTATCGTTTTAATCGATGGGGGGACGCAGTAGGATAGGCGAAGCGTGCTGTTGGAGTGCACGTCCAAGCAGTAAGGCTGAGTGTTAGGCAAATCCGGCACTCATAAGGCTGAGCTGTGATGGGGAGAGGAAATTGTTTCCTCGAGTCGTTGATTTCACACTGCCGAGAAAAGCCTCTAGATAGATAACAGGTGCCCGTACCGCAAACCGACACAGGTAGTCAAGATGAGAATTCTAAGGTGAGCGAGCGAACTCTCGTTAAGGAACTCGGCAAAATGACCCCGTAACTTCGGGAGAAGGGGTGCTCTTTAGGGTTCACGCCCAGAAGAGCCGCAGTGAATAGGCCCAAGCGACTGTTTATCAAAAACACAGGTCTCTGCTAAACCGTAAGGTGATGTATAGGGGCTGACGCCTGCCCGGTGCTGGAAGGTTAAGAGGAGTGGTTAGCTTCTGCGAAGCTACGAATCGAAGCCCCAGTAAACGGCGGCCGTAACTATAACGGTCCTAAGGTAGCGAAATTCCTTGTCGGGTAAGTTCCGACCCGCACGAAAGGCGTAACGATTTGGGCACTGTCTCAACGAGAGACTCGGTGAAATCATAGTACCTGTGAAGATGCAGGTTACCCGCGACAGGACGGAAAGACCCCGTGGAGCTTTACTGTAGCCTGATATTGAAATTCGGCACAGCTTGTACAGGATAGGTAGGAGCCTTTGAAACGTGAGCGCTAGCTTACGTGGAGGCGTTGGTGGGATACTACCCTAGCTGTGTTGGCTTTCTAACCCGCACCACTTATCGTGGTGGGAGACAGTGTCAGGCGGGCAGTTTGACTGGGGCGGTCGCCTCCTAAAAGGTAACGGAGGCGCTCAAAGGTTCCCTCAGAATGGTTGGAAATCATTCATAGAGTGTAAAGGCATAAGGGAGCTTGACTGCGAGACCTACAAGTCGAGCAGGGTCGAAAGACGGACTTAGTGATCCGGTGGTTCCGCATGGAAGGGCCATCGCTCAACGGATAAAAGCTACCCCGGGGATAACAGGCTTATCTCCCCCAAGAGTTCACATCGACGGGGAGGTTTGGCACCTCGATGTCGGCTCATCGCATCCTGGGGCTGTAGTCGGTCCCAAGGGTTGGGCTGTTCGCCCATTAAAGCGGTACGCGAGCTGGGTTCAGAACGTCGTGAGACAGTTCGGTCCCTATCCGTCGTGGGCGTAGGAAATTTGAGAGGAGCTGTCCTTAGTACGAGAGGACCGGGATGGACATACCTCTGGTGTACCAGTTGTCGTGCCAACGGCATAGCTGGGTAGCTATGTATGGACGGGATAAGTGCTGAAAGCATCTAAGCATGAAGCCCCCCTCAAGATGAGATTTCCCAACTTCGGTTATAAGATCCCTCGAAGATGACGAGGTTAATAGGTTCGAGGTGGAAGCGTGGTGACACGTGGAGCTGACGAATACTAATCGATCGAAGACTTAATCAATTTTTAAAAAACGTTTTGCGACGCAAAATCTTACTTACTATCTAGTTTTGAATGTATAATCATTCATTTGTCTGGTGACAATGGCAAGGAGGTCACACCTGTTCCCATGCCGAACACAGAAGTTAAGCTCCTTAGCGCCGATG
>NZ_JBXAHW010000034.1:0-2705 GCF_058795495.1 Staphylococcus sp. GW823-FHT05F06
TAAAGAAGCCAGTAAATGAATTTATAATAAACTCATTTACTGGCTAATTTGTTAGAAATTATGTCCCAGCCTCATTTTTTTATACTATATCTGAAAATCTAATTGCGCGAATATGTGTATTTATGTATAATAATGTATAATTATTAAAAAGGAGGTCAAAACAATGAAGTGTTTGTTCAAAATGCTATCAATCATAATAATAATGTTAAGTACTTTCACCTTATTCATCAGTCCGAGTACATATGCAAATGAAGATGAAAATTGGACTAAAATAAAAAATCGAGGAGAACTAAGAGTTGGATTGTCAGCTGATTATGCACCTTTAGAATTTGAAAAGACGATACATGGTAAAACTGAATATGCGGGTGTAGATATAGAATTAGCTAAAAAGATTGCGAAAGATAATCATCTAAAGCTAAAAATTGTAAACATGCAATTTGATAGCTTATTAGGTGCACTTAAGACCGGTAAAATCGATATTATTATCTCCGGTATGACAACAACTCCCGAACGAAAAAAAGAAGTGGATTTTACAAAACCTTACATGATTACAAATAATGTGATGATGATTAAAAAAGATGATGCAAAACGTTATCAAAACATCAAAGATTTTGAAGGCAAAAAAATTGCTGCGCAAAAAGGGACAGATCAAGAAAAAATTGCACAAACTGAGATTGAAGATAGTAAAATTTCTTCACTCAATAGATTACCTGAAGCTATATTATCTTTAAAAAGTGGAAAAGTAGCAGGTGTAGTTGTTGAAAAACCAGTAGGTGAGGCATATTTAAAACAAAATTCAGAACTAACATTTTCAAAGATTAAATTTAATGAAGAAAAGAAACAAACATGTATAGCTGTTCCTAAGAACTCTCCTGTACTTTTAGATAAGCTAAATCAAACGATTGATAATGTAAAAGAAAAAAATTTAATTGATCAATACATGACAAAAGCAGCCGAAGATATGCAAGATGATGGAAATTTTATTTCTAAATATGGCAGTTTTTTCATTAAAGGAATTAAAAATACTATTTTGATTTCATTAGTAGGTGTGGTATTGGGGTCTATTTTAGGCTCTTTTATAGCTTTATTAAAAATAAGTAAAATTAGACCATTACAATGGATAGCAAGTATATACATAGAATTTTTAAGAGGTACTCCTATGCTTGTGCAAGTGTTTATTGTATTTTTTGGGACTACTGCAGCTTTGGGGTTAGATATTTCAGCTTTAATTTGTGGTACTATTGCGCTTGTTATAAATTCTTCAGCCTACATTGCCGAGATTATTAGAGCTGGTATTAATGCTGTAGATAAAGGACAAACTGAAGCTGCTAGAAGTTTAGGATTGAATTATAGACAGACTATGCAATCAGTAGTTATGCCACAGGCAATTAAGAAAATTTTACCTGCATTAGGTAATGAATTTGTAACCTTGATTAAAGAATCGTCTATAGTTTCCACAATTGGAGTGAGTGAAATCATGTTTAATGCACAAGTTGTACAAGGGATATCTTTTGATCCTTTCACACCATTGTTAGTTGCAGCATTACTATATTTCTTACTTACATTTGCACTTACACGTGTTATGAATTTTATTGAAGGGAGAATGAGTGCCAGTGATTAATATTAAAAATTTAAATAAAAAATTTGGAGCAAATGAAGTATTGAGAGATATTAATCTTACTGTTGAAAAGGGTGAAGTGGTTGCAATAATTGGACCATCTGGAAGTGGTAAAAGCACTTTACTCCGTTGTATGAATTTGTTAGATGTACCTTCAAAAGGTAAAGTTATATTTGAAGATAATGAATTAACTCAACATAATGTTCATTTAGATAATTTACGACAAAAAATGGGTATGGTATTTCAAAATTTTAATTTATTTCCTCATAAAAAGGTCATTGAAAATGTAATGTTGGCACCACTTTTATTACATAAAGATAGTAAAGATCAATTAAAAGAGAAAGCTTTATATTTACTTGAAAAAGTGGGGCTTAAAGACAAAGCAGATTCATATCCTAATCAACTGTCTGGAGGTCAAAAACAAAGAGTTGCTATTGCAAGAGCTTTGGCAATGGAACCTGATGTTATGTTATTTGATGAACCAACATCTGCACTTGATCCTGAAGTAGTAGGGGATGTTTTAAAAGTAATGAGACAATTAGCGAATGAAGGTATGACAATGGTGATTGTCACGCATGAGATGAACTTTGCTAAAGAAATAAGTGATAAAGTAGTATTTATGGCCGATGGTGTTGTGGTTGAATCTGGTACACCACAAAACATATTTGAAAATCCTCAGCACAGTCGAACTGAAAATTTTTTATCACGAGTGTTATAAAATTTATGTTTTCGAATGATAAAAGTCAAAGTTTACTATACTGAGTTAACGAATTTGTTATAGTGACATCATTTTAAACTTTTAAAAGAGAATTAGTATATCATGAAAATACTTATAGAAGTTTGGAAACAAATTGTTGTCTTAAGTTTAAAATGGTAAATAGGGTCAAAGTTATCTAAAACATGGATTTTTAAATATAAATATCGATTCGCTACAAAATTTGTAAAGAGGCTGGGACATAATTCCTAGCAAAAAAGTCAGTAATAGGTTTACATAAATCCATTTACTGGCATCTTTATTTACAATACTTCGTATTGTTGGCTCGCTTTCTTAGGGGACAGCTTCAGCCTGTAGTCTTCAGCTTGTCCT
>NZ_JBXAHW010000035.1:0-2345 GCF_058795495.1 Staphylococcus sp. GW823-FHT05F06
TCGCCAACTTTTTCCCCTGTTAATGGGTTCTTAGTTGTTGGTGTTGTAATTGTTTTTGTTCCTGGTTCACCTTTTTGTTTAACACGCTCTTCACCTGGTTTTAAATCAGGATTGAATTCACGTTTCTTGTCGAATGGAATTTCTTCCGTTGACGTGATCGGATCTCCATCAACTGGACCATATTTTGTCACATCATCCACAGGTGGAGTAACTACTTCGCCTGTATCAGGATTTTTAACCCCCGGCTTACCTGGTTGCGTTGTTTGACTACCTTTCGGTGCATTTGGATCAAATTCATCCTTATGGCCTGGCTTGATTTCTTCGCCACCATATTCTGTGATTTCATCTACTGGTTGTTTTGTTATTTTTTCTGTTGGTTCACCTTCGCCAACTTTTTCTCCTGTATTAGGATTGACATAAGTTGGTGTTGTTGTTGTTTCAATTCCTGGTTCACCTTTTTGGACTACTTTTTCTGTACCTGGGGCTAAGTTTGGATCAAATTCACGTTTCTTATTAAATGGTATTTCCTTAGTTGATATAATTGGATCTCCATCGACTGCTTTAGGAGTGTATGTCAATGTTGCACCATCTAAATCAGCTCTCATAACGCCACTTGCGTATGTACCACTATTACCATTTCCATATTGACTTGATGTAACTAAAAAATTGTAACTATCAGTTGGACTCAATCCTAATTCAGATAACGTAGCCGTCCAAGTTTTACCAGCATAAGTAGCTGTAAAAGTTTGATTTGAAGCATTATATTTCAAATTAACATTATTTAATTTTTGACCATGGAATTTACCATCTAAATCATTAGTAGTATTATCTGCGTAGTTAAGAAAATCTGTTGATGGAGTACCTGATCCTACTTTAGAAGTATTACCTTGGGAGTCATTTTTAACAAATGTCCCATACCCTCTATAGCCTTGACCAGCTTGTTTCTGTATTTTATCTAATGGATCGTTATTATAATATCCTGTATCAATTCTGAAACCAGCTGCACTAGGTGTACCTTTTTCACGTAAGATACCACCGTTTTTTAGGAAATCATCCCCATCTTTCTTGCTGAACATAAAGCCCCAACCATCTGCACCAGTTGTATTACTTTGACGATTGTTTGCTACTCTAATGTTAAAGTCGAAATCTTTATCAAAACTAACTTGATTTTTAAATTGAACTGCACCAGCTGTTGTTGTACCAGGTGGCTGTCCATAATTATATCTCGTTAAATTTGTCGCATTTAAATCTGTAGGATTACTTTCGATATCTACTCTACCGTAAAAATCGTAATTATCTCTACCTTTAACCGTAGTTGGCGGTATATCTATTGTATTTTTAGTGTTATTGGATGAACTATCAGCAGGCATGCTTAATAAGGACATAAACGGAGAACTATAATTTAAATTCACAGGTTCTGAAGTTGTAGGTTCTATTTTACTGTCAGTGTTTGGTTGTGATGATTGTAATTCCTCGTTTTTAGAAACAGCAGGGATATCTTCTTTTCTAGCTAGGTCATTTCTTGTAGGGGCTTCTGAAAATTGTGTTTGTGTATCATTATCTGAATTAGCTTTGATAGTTGGAACATTCGGTGCTTCTGCATTGCTTCCTTCTTCTGTCTTCGTTGGCTCAGATTGAGCTGCTTCTGCATTGCCTCCTTCTTCTGCCTTCGTTGGCTCAGATTGAGCTGCTTTTGCGTTGCTTCCTTCTTCTGTCTTCGTTGGCTCAGATTGAGGTGCTTCTGCATTGCTTCCTTCTTCTGCCTTCGTTGGCTCAGATTGAGCTGCTTTTACGTTGCTTCCTTCTTCTGCCTTCGTTGGCTCAGATTGAGGTGCTTCTGCATTGCCTCCTTCTTCTGCCTTCGTTGGCTCAGATTGAGGTGCTTCTGCATTGCCTCCTTCTTCTGCCTTCGTTGGCTCAGATTGAGGTGCTTCTGCATTGCTTCCTTCTTCTGCTTGCAATGTAGAAGACATCTGTGGTGCTTCATTGTTTACAGTAGGTTGATTTGTGTTTTCAAGTGATCTTTCACTACTATCATTTTGATTAGCTTGTGTAATTGGATCAACTTGTTTTTCTTCTGCAGCTTTCGCTTCATGGCTACTACTTCCAAAAATAAGTGTCGAACCAAGTAATATTGAGGCCGTACCAACAGTGAATTTTCTTATAGAATACTTGTTTAATTTGTTAGGTAAAAAATCCACTTTTTTATTAATAGGACCTTGTCTACGTTTGCCCATATTATACCTCCCATGTATTTAATTTTAAATGTAAGAGTTCGGGACATAAAGTATCTGGATAAGTGAAAAAAGACAATTTCTATTGAAATAATATAGAAATTGTCTTTT
>NZ_JBXAHW010000036.1:0-1915 GCF_058795495.1 Staphylococcus sp. GW823-FHT05F06
AGACTCGTACTTGTCGATTCACTTAATGACGTACTTGCGCTATTGGAGTCACTTACGCTCGTTGATGTTGACGCACTTTCTGAAGTCGATGTACTCGTTGATCCTGAAAGACTCGTACTTGTCGAGCCACTTAATGACGTACTTGTACTGTTTGATTCACTCGTTGATGCAGATGCGCTATCAGACATCGACGTACTCGCTGATTCTGATAACTTCTTACTTGTACTCGCTGATTCACTCTCACTCGTTGATGTGGATGCACTTTCTGATGTCGACGTGCTTGTTGAATCTGAAACGCTTGTGCTTGTCGACTCACTTAAAGATGTGCTTGCACTGTTTGAGTAGCTCACACTTGTTGACGTTGACGCACTGTCTGATGTCGATGTACTCGTTGAATCCGAAATGCTTGTACTTGTCGAGTCACTTAAGGACGTACTTGCACTGTTTGAGTAGCTTACACTCATAGATGTAGATGCACTATCGGATGTTGATGTTCTTGTTGAGTCTGAAACGCTCGTACTTGTCGAGTCACTTAATGATGTACTTTCACTGTTTGACTCACTCTCACTCGTTGATGTGGATGCACTTTCTGATGTCGACATACTCGTTGAGTCTGAAACGCTCGTACTTGTCGAGTCAATCAACGATGTACTTGCGCTATTGGAGTCGCTCACACTCGTTGACGTTGATGCACTGTCTGATGTTGACGTACTTGTTGAGTTTGAAAGACTCGTACTTGTCGATTCACTTAATGACGTACTTGTACTATTTGAGTCGCTCACACTCGTTGACGTTGATGCACTTTCTGACGTTGACGTACTTGTTGAATCTGAAACGCTTGTACTTGATGATTCACTTAATGACGTACTTGCGCTATTGGAGTCGCTCACACTCGTTGACGTTGATGCACTGTCTGATGTCGATGTGCTTGTTGAATCTGAAACGCTTGTGCTTAATGATTCACTCATGGATGTGCTTGTACTGTTTGAGTCACTCTCACTTGTTGATGCAGACGTACTATCTGATGTCGATGTACTCGTTGAGTCTGAAAGACTCGTACTTGTCGATTCACTTAATGACGTACTTGCGCTATTGGAGTCACTTACGCTCGTTGATGTTGACGCACTTTCTGAAGTCGATGTACTCGTTGATCCTGAAAGACTCGTACTTGTCGAGCCACTTAATGACGTACTTGTACTGTTTGATTCACTCGTTGATGCAGATGCGCTATCAGACATCGACGTACTCGCTGATTCTGATAACTTCTTACTTGTACTCGCTGATTCACTCTCACTCGTTGATGTGGATGCACTTTCTGATGTCGACGTGCTTGTTGAATCTGAAACGCTTGTGCTTGTCGACTCACTTAAAGATGTGCTTGCACTGTTTGAGTCACTCTCACTCGTTGATGTTGATGTACTGTCTGATGTGGACACACTCGTTGAGTCTGAAAGACTCGTACTTGTCGATTCACTTAATGACGTACTTGCGCTATTGGAGTCACTTACGCTCGTTGATGTTGACGCACTTTCTGAAGTCGATGTACTCGTTGATCCTGAAAGACTCGTACTTGTCGAGCCACTTAATGACGTACTTGTACTGTTTGATTCACTCGTTGATGCAGATGCGCTATCAGACATCGACGTACTCGCTGATTCTGATAACTTCTTACTTGTACTCGCTGATTCACTCTCACTCGTTGATGTGGATGCACTTTCTGATGTCGACGTGCTTGTTGAATCTGAAACGCTTGTGCTTGTCGACTCACTTAAAGATGTGCTTGCACTGTTTGAGTCACTCTCACTCGTTGATGTTGATGTACTGTCTGATGTGGACACACTCGTTGAGTCTGAAAGACTCGTACTTGTCGATTCACTTAATGACGTACTTGCGCTATTGGAGTCACTTACGCTCG
>NZ_JBXAHW010000037.1:0-1858 GCF_058795495.1 Staphylococcus sp. GW823-FHT05F06
GAGGCTGGGACATAATTTCTAACAAATTAGCCAGTAAATGAGTTTATTATAAATTCATTTACTGGCTTCTTTATTTACAATACTACGTATTGTTGGCTCGTTTTCTTAGGGGACAGCTTCAGCCTGTAGTCTTCAACTTGTCCTGTTCCCTCAAGAGTCTCGCCAAAATACTTTGTATTTATATGTAATTTTACATTGAAATACTTTAAAAAAATAAGGCACTTTCGTATAATTTAATAAATGTCACTAAACTAAATTAACGAGGTGCCTTATGTATAAAGATTATAACATGACTCAACTTACTCTACCATTGGAAACTTCAGTTCTTATCCCCACAAATGATATTTCACGACATGTCAATGATATTGTAGAAACAATTCCTAAAACTGAATTCGATGAATTCAGACATCATCGTGGTGCAACCTCATACCATCCCAAAATGATGTTAAAAGTCATTCTATATGCCTACACACAATCTGTGTTTTCAGGACGTAAGATAGAAAAATTACTTAATGATAGCATCCGGATGATGTGGTTATCACAAAATCAAAAGCCTTCTTATAAAACGATTAATCGATTTAGAGTCAATCCAAAAGTAGATGCTTTATTAGAATCATTATTTATTCAATTTCATAGTCAGTGTTTGAAACAACATCTTATAGATGATCAAACCATTTTTATTGATGGTACGAAAGTTGAGGCGAATGCCAATCGATATACATTTGTATGGAAAAAAAGTATTCAAAACCATGAGACAAAGATGAATGAAGATTCTAAAGCACTCTATCACGAATTGGTAACAAATAAAATTATACCTGAGATTAAAAAAGATCACGATAATGACTTAACAAAGGAAGAAATAGATTTGATTGGTAGTCATTTGGATAAAGAAATCGAAGATTTAAATCAACATATCGATAATGAAAAATGTACTAAAATAAGAAAACAAATACGGCTCAAAAGAACTAAAATTAAACAATATAAAAAGCAAATTAATGATTACTCTGGGCGAAAGTATAAATACGACGTCCAAAAATCTATTTTAAAGGATAGAAATAGTTATTCTAAAACAGATCATGATGCCACATTTATGAGAATGAAAGAAGATCATATGAAAAATGGACAACTCAAGCCAGGTTATAATTTACAAATAGCGACAAATTCTCAATTCGTTTTATCTTATAATGTGTATCAAAATCCGACTGATACAAGAACGATGATACCATTTTTAAATTCAATTCAAGAGACCTACGGTCATTTACCTGAATATATTGTAGCTGATGCAGGTTATGGTAGCGAGCCCAATTATATGGCAATTATAGATGATTTTAATCGAATACCACTTATAACCTACGGTATGTTTATAAAAGATAAAACTAAAAAATATAAAAGCGACATCTTTAACACTCAAAATTGGGATTATGACGAAATTAACGATGAATATATTTGTCCAAACAATAAGCGATTGGGTTTTAAAAGATATGCCTATCGGCATGATAAATATGGGTTTAAGAGAGACTTCAAATTATATGAATGTGATGATTGTTCAGAATGTCCTCTGAGACACCAATGCATGAAATACAATTCAAAAACGAATAAAAAAATAATGAAAAATTATAATTGGGAATATTTTAAAGCCCAAATTAATAAAAAGCTTTCAGAACCAAAAATAAAAACCATCTACAGTCAAAGAAAAATTGATGTGGAGCCTGTTTTTGGATTTATGAAGGCTATTTTGGGTTTCACTCGAATGTCCGTTCGAGGGATAAATAAAGCCAAAAGAGAACTAGGATTTGTGCTAATGGCACTTAATATAAGAAAAGTAACAGCTCAACGAGCTGAAAATAATCAAAAAAAT
>NZ_JBXAHW010000038.1:0-1563 GCF_058795495.1 Staphylococcus sp. GW823-FHT05F06
ATATCCTTAGAAAGGAGGTGATCCAGCCGCACCTTCCGATACGGCTACCTTGTTACGACTTCACCCCAATCATTTGTCCCACCTTCGACGGCTAGCTCCAAATGGTTACTCCACCGGCTTCGGGTGTTACAAACTCTCGTGGTGTGACGGGCGGTGTGTACAAGACCCGGGAACGTATTCACCGTAGCATGCTGATCTACGATTACTAGCGATTCCAGCTTCATATAGTCGAGTTGCAGACTACAATCCGAACTGAGAACAACTTTATGGGATTTGCTTGACCTCGCGGTTTCGCTACCCTTTGTATTGTCCATTGTAGCACGTGTGTAGCCCAAATCATAAGGGGCATGATGATTTGACGTCATCCCCACCTTCCTCCGGTTTGTCACCGGCAGTCAACTTAGAGTGCCCAACTTAATGATGGCAACTAAGCTTAAGGGTTGCGCTCGTTGCGGGACTTAACCCAACATCTCACGACACGAGCTGACGACAACCATGCACCACCTGTCACTCTGTCCCCCGAAGGGGAAAACTCTATCTCTAGAGGGGTCAGAGGATGTCAAGATTTGGTAAGGTTCTTCGCGTTGCTTCGAATTAAACCACATGCTCCACCGCTTGTGCGGGTCCCCGTCAATTCCTTTGAGTTTCAACCTTGCGGTCGTACTCCCCAGGCGGAGTGCTTAATGCGTTAGCTGCAGCACTAAGGGGCGGAAACCCCCTAACACTTAGCACTCATCGTTTACGGCGTGGACTACCAGGGTATCTAATCCTGTTTGATCCCCACGCTTTCGCACATCAGCGTCAGTTACAGACCAGAAAGTCGCCTTCGCCACTGGTGTTCCTCCATATCTCTGCGCATTTCACCGCTACACATGGAATTCCACTTTCCTCTTCTGCACTCAAGTTTTCCAGTTTCCAATGACCCTCCACGGTTGAGCCGTGGGCTTTCACATCAGACTTAAAAAACCGCCTACGCGCGCTTTACGCCCAATAATTCCGGATAACGCTTGCCACCTACGTATTACCGCGGCTGCTGGCACGTAGTTAGCCGTGGCTTTCTGATTAGGTACCGTCAAGACGTGCATAGTTACTTACACATTTGTTCTTCCCTAATAACAGAGTTTTACGATCCGAAGACCTTCATCACTCACGCGGCGTTGCTCCGTCAGGCTTTCGCCCATTGCGGAAGATTCCCTACTGCTGCCTCCCGTAGGAGTCTGGACCGTGTCTCAGTTCCAGTGTGGCCGATCACCCTCTCAGGTCGGCTACGCATCGTTGCCTTGGTAAGCCGTTACCTTACCAACTAGCTAATGCGGCGCGGATCCATCTATAAGTGACAGCAAAACCGTCTTTCACTATTGAACCATGCGGTTCAATATATTATCCGGTATTAGCTCCGGTTTCCCGAAGTTATCCCAGTCTTATAGGTAGGTTATCCACGTGTTACTCACCCGTCCGCCGCTAACGTCAGAGGAGCAAGCTCCTCGTCTGTTCGCTCGACTTGCATGTATTAGGCACGCCGCCAGCGTTCATCCTGAGCCAGGATCAAACTCTCCATAAAAA
>NZ_JBXAHW010000039.1:0-1048 GCF_058795495.1 Staphylococcus sp. GW823-FHT05F06
CTCTATAACTATAAAAAATAGCTATGAAAAAATCTATCGTCATAGATTTCTTCATAGCTAATCTTAGTATGTTTTATATATAATCTTATTTAAAGTAAGTTTTTTGTTAATAAAACAGGGAATATGTTAAAATAGATGTCCAAATGAATAATAGTTAAATTTAATCAAACAAATAAATTGTAATTTAACCTCCGTTCTAATACAATATGGTTACTATTCATCGACTGTAAGGAGTGAGATGATATGAGAATAGAACGTGTTGATGATACAACAGTAAAATTGTTTATAACATATAGTGACATTGAAGCACGTGGTTTTAGTCGTGAAGACCTATGGAGTAACCGTAAACGTGGTGAAGAGTTTTTCTGGTCAATGATGGATGAAATTAATGAAGAAGAGGATTTTGTAGTTGAAGGTCCACTTTGGATTCAAGTACACGCTTTTGAAAAGGGCGTGGAAGTAACGATTTCTAAATCAAAAAATGAAGATGCTATGAATATGTCAGATGATGATACAAATCATCAATTTGATGATCAGGTAAATGAATTATTGGCTCAAACACTTGAAGGTGAAGAAAGTTTAGAAGATTTATTTGAACAACGTAAACAACAAAAGAAAAACCATCAAGATAAACAACAAAGACGTGCGCATAAGCCATCAAATGTGAGAAATATTATAGTGAAGTTTGACGATTTAGAGCAAGTTATCGACTATGCTTATCATAATAATCAAAACACTGATGAATTTGAAGATTTATTATATATGATTGATAATAAATATTATTACTCAATTCATTTTGATGATTCAGTTTCACAAGAGATGATTAACGATAGTTATAGTCAGTTATTGGAGTTTGCATATCCAACTGATAAAACAAATATTTATTTAAACGACTACGCTAAGATTATTATGAGTCACAATGTTACTTCTCAAGTACGTAAATACTTTACTGATACAAACGAATAATAATGATTTAAAACATACTAAGATTAGCTATGAAGAAATCTATGACGATAGATTTTTTCATAGCTATTTTTTATAGTTATAG
>NZ_JBXAHW010000040.1:0-850 GCF_058795495.1 Staphylococcus sp. GW823-FHT05F06
ACAGAAGTTAAGCTCCTTAGCGCCGATGGTAGTCGGACTGACGTTCCGCTAGAGTAGGACGTTGCCAGGCAAAATATCTTGGAGAATTAGCTCAGTTGGGAGAGCATCTGCCTTACAAGCAGAGGGTCGGCGGTTCGAACCCGTCATTCTCCACCATTTATAGCCGGCCTAGCTCAACTGGTAGAGCAACTGACTTGTAATCAGTAGGTTGGGGGTTCAAGTCCTCTGGCCGGCACCATCTTTTGAGCCATTAGCTCAGTTGGTAGAGCATCTGACTTTTAATCAGAGGGTCAGAGGTTCGAATCCTCTATGGCTCACCATTTAAATAGCGGGTGTGGCGGAATTGGCAGACGCACTAGACTTAGGATCTAGCGCCTTTACGGCGTGGGGGTTCGACTCCCTTCACCCGCATTCGCGGAAGTAGTTCAGTGGTAGAACACCACCTTGCCAAGGTGGGGGTCGCGGGTTCGAATCCCGTCTTCCGCTCCATTAATGATATTGCCGGGGTGGCGGAACTGGCAGACGCACAGGACTTAAAATCCTGCGGTGAGAGATCACCGTACCGGTTCGATTCCGGTCCTCGGCACCATCTTTAATATTTGCGCCCGTAGCTCAACTGGATAGAGCGTTTGACTACGGATCAAGAGGTTATGGGTTCGACTCCTATCGGGCGCGCTTATTTTACGGGAAGTAGCTCAGCTTGGTAGAGCACTTGGTTTGGGACCAAGGGGTCGTAGGTTCGAATCCTGTCTTCCCGATAGTAAAATAAATTTTGGGGGCTTAGCTCAGCTGGGAGAGCGCCTGCTTTGCACGCAGGAGGTCAGCGGTTCGATCCCGCTAGTCTCCACCA
>NZ_JBXAHW010000041.1:0-827 GCF_058795495.1 Staphylococcus sp. GW823-FHT05F06
TATGAAAAATGGACAACTTAAACCGGGGTATAATTTACAAATAGCGACAAATTCTCAATTTGTTTTATTTTATGATGTGTATCAAAATCCGACTGATACAAGAACAATGATACCTTTTTTAAATACAATACAAGAGACCTACGGTCATTTACCTGAATATATTGTAGCTGACGCAGGTTATGGTAGCGAAGCCAATTATATGGCAATTATAGATAATTTTAATCGAACGCCACTCATAACTTATGGAATGTTTATAAAAGATAAAACTAAAAAATATAAAAGTGACATCTTTAATACTCAAAATTGGGATTATGACGAAATTAACGATGAATTCATTTGTCCGAATAATAAAAGACTAGGATTTAAAAGATATGCCTATCGTCATGATAAATATGGTTTTAAACGAGACTTTAAATTATATGAATGTGATGATTGTTCAGAATGCCCTCTGAAACAACAATGTATGAACTTCAATTCAAAAACAAATAAAAAAATAATGAAAAATTATAATTGGGAATATTTTAAAGCCCAAATTAATAAAAAGCTTTCAGAACCAAAAACAAAAACCATCTACAGTCAAAGAAAAATTGATGTGGAGCCTGTTTTTGGATTTATGAAGGCTATTTTGGGTTTCACTAGAATGTCCGTTCGAGGGATAGATAAAGCCAAAAGAGAATTAGGATTTGTGCTAATGGCACTTAATATAAGAAAAGTAACAGCTCAACGAGCTGAAAATAATCAAAAAAATTATAAAAAAGACAATTTCTATATTATTTCAATAGAAATTGTCTTTTTTCACTTATCCTGGTACTTTATGTCCCACACTC
>NZ_JBXAHW010000042.1:0-715 GCF_058795495.1 Staphylococcus sp. GW823-FHT05F06
GATGAATTCAGACATCATCGAGGTGCAACATCATACCATCCAAAAATGATGTTAAAAGTAGTTTTATATGCCTACACCCAATCTGTGTTTTCAGGACGTAAGATAGAAAAATTACTCAATGATAGTATCCGAATGATGTGGCTATCACAAAATCAAAAGCCTTCTTATAAAACGATTAATCGATTTAGAGTAAATCCCAAAGTAGACGCTTTATTAGAATCATTATTTATTCAATTTCATAGTCAGTGTTTGAAACAAAATCTTATTGATGATCAGGCCATTTTTATTGATGGTACGAAAGTTGAGGCAAATGCCAATCGATATACATTTGTATGGAAAAAGAGTATTCAAAACCATGAGTCAAGAATGAATGAAAACTCTAAAGCACTCTATCATGAATTGGTGATAAATAAAATCATACCTGAGATTAAAAAAGATCATGATAATGACTTAACAAAAGAAGAAATAGATTTGATTGGTAGTCATTTAGATAAAGAAATCGAAGATTTAAACCAACATATCGATAATGAAAAATGTACTAAAATAAGAAAACAAATACGGCTCAAAAGAACTAAAATTAAAAAATACAAAAAGCAAATTAATGATTACTCTCAGCGAAAGCATAAATACGAAGTCCAAAAATCTATTTTAAAGGATAGAAATAGTTATTCTAAAACAGATCACGATGCCACATTTATGAGAATGAAAGAAGATC
>NZ_JBXAHW010000043.1:0-613 GCF_058795495.1 Staphylococcus sp. GW823-FHT05F06
AATTTTTAGGAGGATATTTAACAATGAAAAAAATCGCTACAGCTACAATTGCAACTGCAGGAATCGCTACTTTCGCATTTGCACACCATGACGCACAAGCAGCAGAACAAAATAATGATGGGTACAATCCAAACGACCCTTATTCATATAGCTACACTTACACAATCGATGCTGAAGGTAACTACCACTACACTTGGAAAGGTAACTGGAGTCCAGATCGTGTAAATACTTCATATAACTATAATAATTATAATAACTACAACTACTATGGTTACAATAACTATAGCAACTACAATAACTACAGTAATTACAACAATTACAACAACTATCAATCAAACAACACGCAATCACAAAGAACAACTCAACCGACTGGTGGTTTAGGCGCAAGCTATTCAACATCAAGTAGTAATGTTCACGTTACAACAACTTCTGCGCCATCATCAAACGGTGTATCTTTATCAAACGCTCGCTCAGCATCTGGTAACTTATACACTTCAGGTCAATGTACATATTATGTATTTGACAGAGTAGGTGGCAAAATCGGTTCAACGTGGGGTAACGCAAACAACTGGGCAAACGCTGCAGCACGTTCTGGTTACACAGTAAACAATTC
>NZ_JBXAHW010000044.1:0-559 GCF_058795495.1 Staphylococcus sp. GW823-FHT05F06
AAGAACCCATTAACAGGAGAAAAAGTTGGCGAAGGTGAACCAACAGAAAAAATAACAAAACAACCAGTGGATGAGATTGTTCATTATGGTGGTGAACAAATACCACAAGGTCATAAAGATGAATTTGATCCAAATGCACCTGTAGATAGTAAAACTGAAGTTCCAGGTAAACCAGGAGTTAAAAATCCTGATACAGGTGAAGTTGTTACCCCACCAGTGGATGATGTGACAAAATATGGTCCGAAAGTTGGTAATCCAATCACATCAACGGAAGAGATTCCATTTGATAAGAAACGTGTATTTAATCCTGATTTAAAACCAGGTGAAGAGCGCGTTAAACAAAAAGGTGAACCAGGAACAAAAACAATTACAACACCAATATTAGTTAATCCTATTACAGGAGAAAAAGTTGGCGAAGGTAAATCAACAGAAAAAGTCACTAAACAACCTGTTGACGAAATTGTTGAGTATGGTCCAACAAAAGCAGAACCAGGTAAACCAGCGGAACCAGGTAAACCAGCGGAACCAGGTAAACCAGCGGAACCAGGTACGCCAGCAG
>NZ_JBXAHW010000045.1:0-532 GCF_058795495.1 Staphylococcus sp. GW823-FHT05F06
TCTACCAATGGAAACTTCAGTTCTTATCCCCACAAATGATATTTCACGACATGTAAATGATATTGTAGAAACAATTCTAGAGACTGAATTCAGACATCATCGTGATGCAATATCATACCATCCAAAAATAATGTTAAAAGTAGTTTTATATGCCTATACCCAATCTGTGTTTTCAGGACGTAGATAGAAAAAATACTTAATGATAATATTCGAATGATGTGTCTATCATAAAATCAAAAGCCTTCTTATATAACAATTAATCGATTCAAAAGCAAATAAAAAAATAATGAAAAATTATAATTGGGAATATTTTAAAGTCCAAATTATTAAAAAGTTTTCAGAACCAAAAACAAAAAGCATCTACAGTCAAGAAAAATTGATGTGGAGCCTGTTTTTGGATTTATGAAGGCTATTTTGGGTTTTACTCGAATGTCCGTTCGAGGGATAAATAAAGTCAAAAGAGAACTAGGATTTGTGCTAATGGCACTTAATATAAGAAAAGTAACAGCTCAACGAGCTGAAAATAATCAAA